>DATFGJ010000292.1:0-6530 GCA_035249585.1 Lacipirellulaceae bacterium | reverse complement strand
TCGCCCAAGTTCCTGGCCGGCGAAAGCTATGGAGGCTTGCGCTCGGCCGGCCTTTCGGGTCACTTGCGTCAGCGCTACAACATGGCACTCAACGGCATTGTCATGGTGTCGCCGGCGATCAATTTCTTGACGCTCGGTTTCTCGCCCGGCAATGACTTGCCCTACGTCTTGTTCGTGCCCAGCTACGCGGCGACGGCCTGGTATCACAAGGTGCTGCCGGGCGACTTGCAGCAGATGTCGCTGGAAGAAGTGGTCAAGCAGGCCGAGGAATTCGCAAGCAACGAGTACACGCTCGCGCTCATGAAGGGCCACTCGCTGGACGATGATGAGCGAAATGCCGTGGCCGAAAAGTTGTCGCGTTTGACGGGCCTTTCGAAAGATTTCGTCGAGCGGTCCAACCTGCGGATCGACATGCAGCGTTTCGGCAAGGAGCTGCTGCGCGAGCGCGGCCGGACGATCGGCCGTTACGACAGCCGCTTTACCGGGATTGACGCGGACAGCGCGGGCGAGCGGCCCGAGTATGATCCCAGTGGAGCGATCATCTTCGGCCCGTTCACCGCGGCCATTAACGACCATCTGCGAAATGACCTCAAGTTTGAGGACAACCAGGTGTACGAGGTATTGACCGGTAACGTTCAGCCGTGGAGCTATGGCCGCACGAACCGCGCGCCGGATGCCAGCGACACATTGCGCGAGACGATGTCGGCCAATCCATTCTTGAAGCTGTTTCTGGCCTGCGGGCACTACGACTTGGCCACGCCGCCGACCACGGTGATCTACAGCGTCGAGCACATGCGCTTGCCAGACGAACTGCAGAAGAACATCACGGCCCGCTACTACGAAGGCGGGCACATGATGTACATCCACGAGCCGTCGATCAAGCAGCTTCGCAAGGACCTGGAAGAGTTTTACGAGGCGGCACTCGAGACGGTGGAAGAAGAGAAGGAGGAGGCTCTCGAAGAGGAAAACGAGGAAGTGGACGTGTAAATTCTCTTCGGCGACAGCCCTTCGCTGTGCTTTCCAAATAACGTCAGCCGGGCAACAGTGGCGGTTGGAGCGATTCGGCATTTCTATCGCGAAACTGCAAAGCGCCGAAGTAGGCGAGTTTCTCCGAAACTCTCCCACGCAAAGGCGCTCAAGACTCTCCCCCATATTTTTGAGCAACCGATGGTGATGCATCCGGCGCCACATCACATTTCCTAACACTCCGAAAGCGCGCAGAATTGCCATGTTTGCTCAGTCGTCAATGGAGCGCTCTTTGATTTTCGCCCCACTGAAATTTTTTCTTTTTTTCGTGGGGCGAAATTCGGCGAATTTCGCCCCAGCGCGCCCGCACAAGTCGTTTGCTAGTTGGCGGTTGGGGTTGGACGGTGAGGCGAAATTGTGTGAATTTCGCCCCAGGGGTGGGGCAAAATTCCTCTCAGGTGGGGCGAAATTCGTCAGGAACTATCAACGTTCCGAATCGGTTGTCCAAAATTCCCCCCACATACTTTTGGACAACTGATGTCGCTTTGGCAGAGATGCGCGAAATTCTTTGGTGTGGGTTCTGCGCATCTGTCGCGATTTGGACACGCCAAGCAAGCTCCCCCCGTCGGCAGGCTCAGAACAAGCGGCCGGCGCGCACTCGTAGCGCAGCCTAGGAGCTTTCAGCCGTCGGCTCCAGGTGGAGCGCATTGAGGCGAAGTGTACATTAGCACACTTGGTGGCCGAAAACAAGAACTAGAGCGTCTTTGACGTAATCGCGAAGAAAAAGCGTATGCGACGAATTGTTCCGTGAAAGCATACGGCCGGTACTTGCAGTGTTGGCCGGCTTTGCGCGCTAGATTATTCGCATCTTAACACCAAGGGTGGTGAGAAGTTCGCCGAAGATCGCCGGCATCCACGAGATCCTTTATTCATCTCGTTCACATCATCGAGAACGTACCGTTTTTCGGCACGCGGAGGCCGGAGATTGTTTAAAAACTTCCCCAGCGCTTCTTCCTGGATCGTTGGTCCAATTTGCCTTTTAACGCGTCGAGAGTGCCCGCGATAATTTGTGCGACCAGGCTCCCGCCCTCAGCACAGATCGTCAGCTTGAATCCCTCAGCGATCTCCGAACTGCTCCACGCCGAACGGCCAGCCTTGTACGGTGCTACTTCGATGGTTTTCGCGGCGGGCCAAATCACTCGGGCCATGGCCACGATTTGTTCACTTGTTGCCAATGATTCTCCTATGTCAGAGGTTAGGACCGGTCTGCGCCCCGAGCGTCACCACCCGCCATGTGACCACGATTGCGACGAACGCACAACCCCGACATGGTCGGACCACGTTCAAGATTCTTAAAGCGCCCAACAGAATGAATAAAACTGCTAAGAACGCCGCTCGGCTGAGCTCGCGCCGAAGCCAAGATCGCCAAGTTACGACAATGGGCTGTTAGGATTTCTTGGCGCACCTGGGTCCTTGGCGGTTGGATTTTAGCTTCGCGGCCCCCAAATGCGGACGAAACGGACATTTACGCTAGCCCGGTTCGCTGCTAGAGTTCCGAGCGGTCGCAGGCAAGGCAGATTCACACGTGAGCCATGGAGACATGCGTGAGCAGTGGAAGTACGCAGTTCGCCATGGGGGCGTCAATCGTTGAGCGGCCCGCCTGGTCGGACACTGTAGTCAAGTACAAGCGTCCCAACCAGCTCAAGAGCAGCTGGCAGATCATTAACTCACTACTGCCATTCGCAGGACTCTGGTATCTGATGTACCTGAGTCTTTCCTGGTCGTATTGGCTGACACTTTTGCTGGCAGTTCCAGCGGCCGGCTTTCTTGTTCGAATCTTCATCATACAACACGATTGCGGGCATCATTCTTTCTTTCGGAGCCGGCGAGCGAATGACCTTCTCGGTGGATTCTGCGGCGTCTTTACACTGACGCCCTACTATCTGTGGCGGCGAAGCCATTCCAGGCACCACGCCAGCAGCGGTGACCTGAGCCACCGTGGTCATGGCGACGTTTGGGTTATGACCGTCGACGAATATCGTAATTGCTCCTCCCTTGGGCGGCTGCGCTACCGGTTGTATCGTCATCCCTTTGTCATGTTTGTTCTTGGCCCAAGTGTTTTATTCATCCTGTTGCAACGCTTTACATACGGTATCCCGCGCACCTGGCCTCGCGAGCGCAAGAGCGTGCATTTAACGAACCTCGGCATCCTGGCAATGCTCGTGGTAGCCTGGGTCACAATCGGGCTCCCGACGTTCCTTCTGGTGCATCTACCGCTCGTCGTGTTGGGTGCGTCGATTGGCAGCTGGTTGTTTTTTGTCCAGCATCAATTTGAGCGCGCGTACTGGCAACCGCACGGCAGTTGGGATTTCATTCGTTCAGCCTGCGAAGGCAGCTCGTATTACCGGTTGCCACGCGTGCTGCAATGGTTCACCGGCAATATTGGCTTTCATCACATCCACCACCTGGAAAGCCGCATTCCTAACTACAACTTGCCCGCCTGCTACAACGACGTACCTGAGCTGCGCCAGGCTGTAACGCTGGGCCTGTGGGACAGCGTTAAGTGCACTCGGCTGAAGCTCTGGGACGAACATCGGCAGCGAATGGTTCCGTTTCAGGCAGCCATTGACCAAGTTGTGTCCTAGAAGGTTCCTTGTTGCCGTTGGTTGTGATTGTTGAGCAGGCGACTTCGCCAGGTCGAGCCTTCGGATTGACCGTTGATGCGGTACCGCTTGGCGGTACAGCTCAATCGTAGCGGTCGCTTCCGCTGGCTACCTGCTGGTGTGATGGTATGATAAGTTCGCGGTGGCGCTTTGCCGCTCTGGTCTTATTCGTACCGCCCCGATGTCTGCTGCCGACGCACCCGATTCGCCGTCGCTTTTCGACCGCACGCTCAATGAGTGCCGCGAGCTGTATGTTTCTTCGGGCCAGCTCTGCGCGCAAGAATATCCGCATTTGATTGCTAAGGACGGCGAGAAGTTCATCGAGCTGATGGATGACCTGCACCGGGCGCTGGTGATCAAGGTGTACTTCACCGTTTGCCAGGCGGACCGCAAGTGGTCGCAGGCCGAGCGCTCGCTGGCCGAGCTCTTGATTGAGCATCTGTGGAAACGGCGGCTTAAGGGCGAGGAGCTTCGAACGGCGGCGCAGCAGCTTGCCCAGGACGCCGCGAAGCTGAAATGGTACGCGCTGGTGCGGCCGTTCGATCAGATCGTGCCGCTGCGCGACCGCGTCGGAACGCTGGAAACGATTGTGATGCGGTTGGCGAACCTAGTGGCGCGGCACGACGGGAAGCTAGACGATAAGGAAGCGGCCGCCATCAAATCGATCCAGGATGAGCTGCACCATCACCTGCGGCCGATTCCCATCGATGAGTCCACGGAGCATGAAGAGCCGAACGCCGCCAGCAACCAGGCCATCGAGTCACTGAAGAACGACGCCGAAGGTATCCGCGCGGCCACGAAATTAGGTCAGACTGTTCAAACTGAACCCAAAAAGAGTCAGGCTGGAAAACCTGACCTGCGAGTATCGCTCGAAGACGCGCTTGGTGAGCTGGACGGCCTCATTGGATTGGAGGGTATTAAGGATGAAGTTCGCACGCTCACGAATTATTTGAAGCTCCAGAAACGTCGCGACGAAGCGGGACTGCCTGGTACCGAGATGAGCCTGCACATGGTCTTCACGGGCAACCCCGGCACTGGCAAAACCACGGTCGCACGAATCCTCGGCAAGATATTCGGCGCGATGGGAGTGCTGACGAAGGGTCACTTGGTAGAGACCGATCGCTCGGGCCTTGTCGCCGAATTCATGGGCCAAACGGCCACCAAGACGCAGGCCAAGATCAACGAGGCGCTCGATGGCGTGCTGTTCATCGACGAAGCGTACAGCCTCGTTTCCAAGGAAGGCCAGGATGTCTACGGCAGCGAGGCGATCCAGACGCTGCTCAAGCGGGCTGAGGACGACCGCAAGCGGCTCGTCGTGATCCTGGCTGGCTATCCCGAGGAGATGGATGCGCTCCTGAAATCAAACCCGGGCCTCTCGTCGCGCTTCGACCGCGTGCTGCATTTCGACGACTATTCGCCGATCGAGCTGGCCCGCATCTTCGGCTGGCTGTGTGAGAAGAACCATTACAAGCTGGCCGCCGGCTCGCGCGCGAAGATCATGCTTGGACTCACCGAGCTGCATCGGGCACGCGACCGCCACTTCGGCAACGGGCGGGCGGTTCGCAACTTGTTTGAGCAGGCGGTGCGCCGCATGGCGAACCGCATCGCCGAGATGCGCGAAATCTCGCAAGAAGCGCTCATGCTGCTCGAAGCGGCGGACGTCGAGTTCGCCGACCTGCCGGCTGAAGCGTCGCTCGACGCCGGCGACAACTGCCGCTTCAATGTCACGTGCCCGGAATGCTCGCACGTCAGCAAAGCGCCGAGTTCCTACCTCGGCAAAAAGGTCCGCTGTCGCAAGTGTGAGCACAACTTCACAGCCGAGTGGGGCGATCCAGTGGAAACTCATTGAGTCTCTATCCTGGCTTCATTTGAGTCTGCGTGGCCGTAGCAAATCGCCGTATAGCAATCCATCGTTATTTGCTAAATTGGGCGAACCCTATTGAACCGCCATGGTCAGAATTGGGCAGGCACTTGCCGGATGCATAGGATTGGACATGGCTACCACGACGACACCACCGCGGACGAATGAGTCGCACGGCGACAAACCTGGTTCCAGAAATTTCATCCAGCAGATCATCGACGCCGACCGCGCCGCTGGGAAGCACGGCGGGCGCGTGCATACGCGGTTTCCGCCCGAGCCAAACGGCTATCTGCACATCGGGCACGCCAAGAGCATCTGCCTGAACTTTGGCCTGGCGCAGGAGTACGGCGGCAAGTTCAACCTGCGGTTCGACGACACGAATCCGGCCAAGGAAGAGCAGGAGTACGTCGACTCGATCATCGACGATGTGCGCTGGCTTGGCGGCGACTGGGAAGACCGGCTGTTTTACGCGTCGGATTACTTCCAGCAGCTCTATGATTGGGCCGTCCAGCTCATTTACGAAGGCAAGGCCTACGTCTGCGACCTCTCGGCCGAGGAGATGCGCGAGTATCGCGGCACGCTCACGCAGCCCGGCCGCGATAGTCCTTATCGCGACCGCAGCGTTGAGGGGAATCTCGACCTCTTCGAGCGGATGCGCGCCGGCGAGTTTCCGGACGGCGCTCGCACGCTTCGCGCGAAGATCGACATGGCGCATCCGAACCTCAACATGCGCGACCCGGTGATGTACCGCATCAAGCACGCCTCGCATCATCGCACGGGCGATCGGTGGTGCATCTACCCTTCGTACGATTACACGCACGGACAGAGCGATTCGATCGAGGGCATCACCCACTCGATCTGCACGCTGGAGTTCGAAAACCACCGGCCGCTGTACGACTGGTTCATCCGGGAGCTGGGCATTCACGCGCCGCAGCAGATCGAGTTCGCCCGGCTGAACCTCTCCTATACGGTGATGAGCAAGCGTCGGCTCCTGGAGCTGGTGAAGGGCAACCACGTGCGCGGCTGGGACGATCAGCGGA
>DATFGJ010000291.1:0-9317 GCA_035249585.1 Lacipirellulaceae bacterium | reverse complement strand
ACTGCGGATTGCGTCCAGGATCTGCGTGACTTCCCCCGCCATGCCGCTTGTCTTACGACCGAGAAAGCCAGACGTCAAGCAATTTATTGAAATGACCACAGGCCCCCCAGCTTGAGCCCAGTCTGGGAGACCTGCGGTCGGCGTGGGTGCGGGGTCGGGAGACCCGCGCACAACGGTTTTCACACGGCTGCGGCCGTTTCCAGCTGCCGGGCCAGTCGTTTGCGCGCGACGTGCAGCCGGCGCTTGATCGTGCCGATCGGGGCATCGAATGCCGCGCTCATCTGCGAAAGCGACTCGCCGCGGACGTAAAACGCCTCGAGCGTGGTGCGGTCGAGGTCGCCCAGCTGCGCGAGGCCGCCGCGGACCTGCGCGGCCCGCTCGTTGGCCAGTGCCGCGTCGAGCGGCGTGTTCACGACGACGCACGTGGCATCGAGCGCGTGCGGCTCGGTCGCGATCGTCGGGGCTCGGCGCACCTGGCGATTAATTGCCATGCGCACCGTGATCGACCGCAGCCAGCCGGCGAAGGCCGCCGGCACCTTCAGCTGCTCGATCTTTTGCATGGCCTTCACCAGCACTTCCTGGCACAGCTCCTGGGCTTCGCTGTGGTTGCTCAGGCGGCGCAGCGCGATCGAGTAGACCATCGGCTCGAAGCGCGTGGCCAGCTCGCCGAAGGCCTCCCGGTCGCCGGCCTGCGCGGCCTGGACCAGGTATTCAAGTGAAGTCGTTTCGTCTTCTGTTTCGAACAAGGTGGCGGACATGGTTCTCTCGCTTTCGCAGACGCACTTCGCTGAGCCATTTCAGCAGGGCCGGGGCCGCCCTGGTGTCGGGCGAGCGGCAGAACATCAAGCGTGAGCCGATTGACCGGAAATGGATGGCAAACGCGCCAAGACATCCCGGCCGGGCTCGCTCAGTCGGCGTTAGGTCGTTTTTCTGATTGGCGTCCGCTTAGCTGACGGCCATTCAGCAAACGCCGACTGTGCCGGCGTCGACTACGACGACGCCTGGCATCCAGCGCTGGCTGCGCTGGTCGCGCTGGCGGCGACTGGCCGAATAACTCGGACACGTCGCCGCGATGGGCGTCGCCGCCGCCGGCATGCGCTTCATGGATAGCGCACGCCAAAAGCCGAGGCACAAAGAGAGGCGGCGCGCGAATTTGAGAGCAAATGCGCGCAGCGCGGCTCGATGCATGCCTTCGACGGCATTCATGCTGCCTTGGCCACTGGTGATGGTGCCAAGAATCATGCTGTCGAAGTAATTGGATTGCATCGTTTCCTCGCTGCGCCGTTGCGCCGCTAGAAAGAGAACCTGAACTTCAAAAATGTCGTCACGTAGTACATCCGCGTCTCGGCGAGACGCGGCTACGTGGCCTATTCAAAGCTTCCCACGGGCCCGAGGCCAAGTCAAGCGAACCAAACGGCCGAAAACGGCCGCCCGCCGGCCCTTGACTACTCGCCGCCGCCCCTTAGACACCTGCTTCGGCCAGTCGGTTCGCGCTGCATTCGGTAAATCTCGAAAAACCCAAAAAACAGGCCAGAAAACTGGCCGGAAATGGCAAATGACGACTGCCGCGCGGCCATGGCCGAGCGATGCCAGTTGTAGTGATGAATATTGACGTGTTGTCGGCTAGCCGGTCAGCGCAAATACGATGGCAAGGACTACGAACATCAGGAGTATCGCTGCGAACACTCCAGGTATGATGCCGGCGTTGTACGTCCATGGGGCGGCCGCACCTTCAACGTCTGAGCAGCAGCAATCCAGCCGCGAGACAACTGCACCTCTCATCTGGTGCCTCTTCGACGGCGCGGTTTCCTCGAATTCTCGCGGCGGGTCTTAAGTGGCAATCTGGCAGGCACTTAAAACAGGCCCCATCCAGCACCGTTCTGGTGAGCATTCACCGGGCCGGTGATTATCCTCGCAGGTCGTTATGCCGCTTCGATTTGCGGCGACGCTAGCAAGCCGGTCTCACCATGCTGGTGATGGCCGCGGTGGCAGCCTAGGCGGCGAAGCCGCGACATCATCTCGCTGCAACTTCTTTCCACCGATCTGCTTGCGATTCAATCGTAAGCGCTCTTTGCATCGCGGCACGCAGATCGCATAAGGCGACGCCGGAAAATAGCGCCGCTCGCATTGTGCGCGATCGTGCGCTTGGGACCGTTTACTTCACCTCGGGTAGTTCTAACGAAGGGACGCCGGAGAAAAGGAGGAGCATCAATGAGTCATAAGCAACAGTACGAAGCAGCCGACCTGGACTACGGGACCGACAGCTTCCGCCCAGCCGAGCGGTTTGAGGCCGGGCAGCGACGCAAGCCACAGATGGGGCGGCGTCGCGGCAAGACACCGCAATCGTTCAACGGTATTCATCGTCGTCGTCGTCGCAAGATCAACTGGTAGCGCTCAGAACGCAGGTTCTGTCAGCGCTATTTTTGTTGCGCTTGCGCCGAGGCGCCCGCCCGGCGAGCCGGATGGCGCGCCGAGGCCGCATGATGATTGCTGGAACAGTTCCGGGAACGAGCCGCAAATCGCCGGATGGGCAGGGGCGATTAATGCGCGGCAACGCTGCGTGCGGCTTGATGGCCGAACATTGACGAGACAGTAGTCCGCGGTCCTCGCGCGACGTGAGCGCGCCGGCCGCGCCGAGGTCAAAGGGGGCATTGGCTAATGCTTCGCGGGCGCGACGGTGAGGCCGATGAGGTCCGCGGTTGCGCGATGGCGGGAGCAACGATATGGGCCATTTACATGAGTGAATTGCAGACGAGTTTGCCGGAGACGCTGGCGTCTCCGGACTCACGCGCGACCTTTACCCGTCGCGCGCCGGCTGCCCTGCAGACATGTCTGGTAGTTTCGACATCCGCGCGGCGGGCACAACTTTGGGTCCGCGCGGCACACGAGGAACACTGGGCGACGATCGTGTGCACGACGGCCGACGATGCTATGCGCCAATCGGTGCGGCAACGGGTGGAGCTTGCGCTTATTGATTTACAGTCGGCGCCGCGCGCGCAGGAAAAGACTCTGCGCACGCTCGTCGAACAGTTGGCCTCGCGGGGCGGGCCCCTGCTGGCAGTTTGCGGCAGGCCCGACGACACCACGGGCGAGGTCTGGTCGCGGCAGCTGGGGGTGTGGATGTATCTGCCGGGCGTCGACAGCCAAAGCGACATTTCCATGCTGTGTGGCGAGGCACGAAACGTTTTGCAGAAGTTGGAGCAACACGCCACGCAGTCGGCTGGGTGAGTCGCATCGAAATACAGGGTTTGAGATTACGGACACCAAATGCCAGGACGATGCGTCGTCGTCGGGTGCAGGGCATTTGGACTGACAACTTGAAAGGGAGTTAGCCGTGCGGTCGTCGCTTCGCGTCGACTGGGATCGGCTTGGCGACGTCGAGGCGTCGGCCGGGCGAGGCGCCATTGCGCCTCCAACGCGGATTCGTCGGCGCAGGATAACGAAGCGCGCGCGGGTGCGCGCCGGCGGAAGCCGGACCAACGAGATGGCCCGACGAGGAATACACCAGCGGCGCAATAAAAAGCCCGCATGGTGACGGTCGCGGAACGGCCGGGGCGCTCCGCTGTCGGCGTCGCCCGTTGGGCCGCGTGAACAAAACAACTTGAACGAGGATGCGCAGGCAAGGGCGCAGAGATTGACCGACGTTTTTTACTACATCATTTCGCCTTCGCGCGCAGTTTCATCGCGGCGGCAACCCGGGTACAGGGACAAAACTCCAAAAGGAATCGCAACCATGCTGTGGCAGCGTTTGAAAGCTTCGACTTCACTGAGTGTGGCTTTGGCTTTGGTGCTCGTGCTGGGTGCAAGCTGCTTATGCAGTGCTGCGACCATCAGCTACGGCAGCTTCGGGCCGGTAGACGGCGTCATGTTCAACGACGTCGAGGAGTCATCCGGCACCGACCCGGTTCCGCTGTACGGACCGCCGGATACTTTTTCCATCGGTCTGGATTTTGATCCTCAGGGCTTTGTCAGCTCAGCCAGTGGCGGCAACGAGGATATTACCGACGGCCAGGTCAACTTCACATTGATGGGAAACAATTTTGTTGGGATCGACACAATCAGGCTCACGGAGTTGGGCGATTACTCGCTTACCGGCGTGGGCACATCGGCCACTCAGGCACTTGCCGGCGCCATTATGCGCGCCACAGTGACGCAAATTGACGGCGTCAACGTCGCTCCAATCGATCTGATGCCCGTTAACGCGTCGGTAGGTTTCAACCTGAACGCGAACCCCGGCATTGTCCAACCCTGGTCACTCGGATTGTCATTGAACGTAGATGCTCAACTGACTTCGCTCGGGCGCACGTTCAGGATCGGCGCGACGAAAGTCGAAGTCGCCATCAACAACCAGCTGCAGACGCTCAGCCAAGTGGATAGCCAAGCGTTTATTGCCAAGAAGGAATTCCGGATTGGCATTGACCGTAATTTGATCCCCGAGCCAAGCACGTTCGCGCTGCTCGGGATTGCCCTATGCGGCTGCGGACTGTGCGCGCGGCGAGAACGCAATTGAGTCGAAGTGGTTCGGACATCAGCAACTCGAAGATCGAGTTGTTCAAGCGGCCTGGCGACGGGCCGCGACATAAAAACAAGCCCCAGGTGCAAGCGGTGCACCTGGGGCTTTGTGCGTTAATGGTGTCGCGCTACTCGTTATTTGGCAACTGCGGCTTCTGCGGCTTCTGTCGCAGCCTGTTCCGCCGGCCGCCGCAGCCGCAGCAGCGGATCGCCAAACAGCTGATACATCGCTGCGTGCTCGCGGCGTTCGGTGGCCAGGTCAATCGGGGGCGGGCTGATCCCTGCGGCAATCACGTCGATCGACGCACGCAGCGAATCACCCTCGGGCTCGGACAAGCTTCGCCGCCGGGCCAACCGCAGCATTTCGCCAAGCGCGATCGGCCTGTCCTGGAAGCATGCTCGCAGCAGCTCATAGCCGAGAACCGTATTGCCGTACGGCATCGTCACGCGCGTGGCCGCGATGACTGCAATCGGGCCCTCCTCGGCAAGCAGCAGCTCTTCGGCCAGGCAGTCGCTCCGGGCGTCGAGCGCGCCCGTATAGCACGCGATAAGCACGGCCAGCGGCGCCTGTTCTCCGCGACGCAGGCGCGGCACGTCGTCGACAGATAGAATCGGCTCGGTGCCGCCGGGCGTGGGCACGCGGTCTAACTCGTTCGGCAAGCCGTGACCGAGATAGATCCAAGCCAGGCTGCCGGCGCTGAATTGCCGGCGCACCGACGCGGCAAAGTCACCGGGCTTTGGGCAATGCGGGCTGGACGGGTTCGCCATCGTTGGCTGAATGTCAAACGTTCGCGGCACGGTCTGGCGGATCACCTGGTGTGCAGTCGCTTCAATCAGAGCATCGGTCGCGGCGCCGAAACCGCCGATACCGGCCACGACATTGATTCGCCGGCCACACGAATCCTTTGCTGCATTCTGTTCGTAGTGAATTATCTTGCGGACGACAACCGCCAACTCATCGGCGGAATCGGCCGGGATGCGCCCGACCGCCAGTTCCGGCAGCCCGTCGCCATCGATGTCGCTGTAGGGCCCGTCGCTGGCGATCGTTGGCGGAGATCTCCAACGCGTATTAATTTTCGCGGGAATGTAATTCGTCGGCACAACCCGCCCAGCGCCGGCAACACGATCACCGGCACTCGGCACATCGCCAATGAGCAAGACATGTTTAAGCGCGCCGGTTCGAGCGGCGTCGCGAATCTTTGCGTGCAATTCGGCGGCGGTTCCGGCCGGTTCGATCACTAGAATCCGATGTCCTTGCGCCGCTCGATGGCTGTTCCATTCTGCCAGGCCAGCGCGCAACTCTCGCGGGCAAACCACGAGCGTGTCGGGCGCCGGCACTGATGCGGTGAGCAGCAGGAGGAAGAAGGCAGCGTGCAAGTGAGTCCAGACCAGGTGAGTATGTGATTCGATAGGTAGGGCAATAAACGCTGCGCTGTATCTCGTTTTTCTGATTTATGTCCGCTGGGACCGACACCGGGAGAGCAAGAGATCGTAGTGAGTTCAGCCACCTGGAAACAAGACCGAATGAGGCGTAGCGACTGGCGGGCCTGAGCCTCATCAACTAATCTTAGTTTACTCGCTAGCAACTGAATTCAGCCACTACTTTGGGGCAGAAAGTGCCAGCCTCCCAGTATTGCAACAGTCCGATTCATAACTTGGGGAATCAAAAATGACGAAGCTCCCCGTTACGAAATCGCTCATATTTCAGGCTAAGAGGGCTCAAGTCCAAGGGCTCAGCTTCCATTGTCTGGTGATTTGTATCGTCGCGGCGCTAGTGGCGACGCGCTATTCGGTCGCACAGGACGGGTGGGAGGCGCGGTCGGCACGCGACGAGATTCGGCCCGCGTTCTCATATCATGCCGAGGACGGACCGAACGAGAGCGGCGCGTTGCAAATTGAAACCGGCATGCAGTATGGCCTCGATGGCCATTGGGCAAAAACTTTCAAGATTGATGGCGGTCGCTGGTTCCGCTTTCACGCAAAACGTCGCGTCACCGGCGTCGATTCGCCGGAGCGATGTGTGCTCGCGCGGATCTTGTGGCGAGATGCGGAGGGCCAGGCGATCCGGCGCGACGCCGCCGGGGCTCATTCGTATGAAAGTGACAAAGCGCCTGTAGCGGAGCCGGAATACCCTCATGATGGCGAGCCAGACGCCGAGGGTTGGTCGACCTTGGAAGGCCTGTATTACGCGCCTTCGGCCGCACGTTTGGCCGTGGTCGAATTGCATCTTCGCTGGGCGCCGAATGCGCGCGCTGAGTGGAGCGAGGTCGTTCTCGAACCCTGTGATCCACCGCGGCCGCGAAAAGTGCGATTGGCCGCCGTGCATTACCGGCCGCGAGGCGGAAAAACGGCCATGGACAACTGCACGCAATTCGAGACTCTGCTGGCCGACGCCGCGCGGCAGAAGGCTGATCTCGTGGTCCTGCCCGAAACGATCACCTGCGTGGGCAATGGATTAAGTTACGCGGATGCCGCTGAACGGATTCCGGGACCTTCCACTGAATACTTTGGACGCCTTGCGAAAAAGCATGCAATGCACCTGGTCGTCGGCCTCGTCGAGCGCGACCCGCCGCTGGTCTATAACACGTCCGTATTGATCGGCTCGGACGGCGCTCTGGTGGGTAAATATCGCAAGGTCGCTCTTCCACGTGCCGAGATTGAGGCCGGCGTCGCGCCCGGCCTCGATTATCCCGTCTTTGAAACCCAGCTCGGGAAAATTGGAATGATGATTTGCTATGACGGGTTCTTTCCAGAGGTCGCCCGTCAGCTCAGCCTGCGTGGTGCTGAAATCATTGCGTTTCCTGTTTGGGGCTGCAATCCGCGCCTGGCCGCGGCCCGCGCCTGCGAGAACCACGTATTCGTCGTGAGCAGCACCTACACCAGCGCCGACGAAGATTGGATGATCAGCGGCGTTTACGATCGCGAGGGCCTGGTGATCGCTCAGGCAAAGGAATGGGGCACTGTCGCTGTGAGCGAAGTTGACCTGAGCGAGCGGTTGTATTGGTCGAGCCTGGGTGATTTTCAATCGGAAATCAAACGCCACCGGCCGGTGTGGAATGAGTAGGCGGGCGCAACGAAGCGCGCCGTCCTTAAAGGGTCAGAATTATTCGTTACGAATGATATATCGTTCTGACCCCTTTTCTTACCAATAGAAGGGGTGTAAGCACCCAACACTTCGCTACAACTATTTCGCCTTCACTATCGTTCCCTCGAACGAACCGGAGGTTACACCAGTGAACACGTTTATCACGCGCTGGAGGGTCAAGCTCCCGGTTGCGCCAGCGAACCGACCTGTACCACACGTAATGGTGTGGGTTTCCACAATAAATGAAACACCGTCCGCTGTTGGCATGGTACCTTGCCCCTCAACATCAGTGGAGATGCTGTCTCCGTTGGCCGCAATAAAGTGATAGGAGCCGATTCCAAAAAAGGTATCAAGGTTAACCTCGAGTTGGTAAGTTGCCGTGAATTTCCCAAGATGGGTGGCGCGTCCCGAGCCGCTCGCATCAACAAACAGAGTGGGGAACGTGACGTCGGGCGGGAAAAGGGCGAAGGACGTTTCTACTGCTTGGATTGTGCCTTTGAAGGGGACGTTGTTATTTGCCGGGGCCGGTCCTGCGAGCACCGATGCCAAGACCATGGCTGCTATTTGCCTGCACAGGATGGGTTTCATAAGACGTTTCATGACTGGATTATTCCTTTCCTTCTGGCGGAATGAAGTTTCACGGAGAGAGACGGTGCGGATTTGGCATATGGATACACGCCTTCAGGTCCGCCGCCATGCGAATAAGCTCACTAAGGCCAGCCCCGCGAGAACGACCGTCGATGGTTCGGGCACAAACTCAAACAGCATAACTGGAAGGCCAGTAAACAGAGTCCCGGTGGTGCCATTCGGATTGAAGTCCCCGCCCAACAGGGTGAATTCTTGAGTCGACCGTACGTCAATCGTGGGTGAGATATTCGGCATACTGCCGCCGTAGTTAATTTGCTCGATCAAGAGGTTTCCCTTGGACGGATCATAGTAAAACGGCCTCTGGAAACGCATGCCATCGGCGAAGTCCCTTGGTCCTTGTGGGGGCCCGCTCCCGAGGATGCGGAACACATACGATCCATCGTGAACGAGCGTTTTTTCGGGTCCATGGTTATCGGCAAATACCGTGGACAGGGTGGCACTGGTTTTGTCGGTCGTGGAGATCCAAAACTCTTCGTCCGGAAAGTTCCAATCGACTGCCTGGGTCTGCGTTTGATCCCCTCGGAAGTTGAACGCCACCAGAAGCCGCTTGGATGCCGGCAGGCCCGCGAAGTCGGAAGCCGGGAAAAGCATTTGGATCTTGTTTGGTTCTGGGGAGGGACTTATGGAGTCGTCCGCCTCAACACCCGCCGTCGACGAAGGCGCGACGATCCGGACACCCTGTCCTGATGCGCGAGTGCCGGCCGCAGCAACTATGGCGATGCTAACGAGCGCCCCGGTGGTCCACCGAAATCGAAACATCTTCATTGTCTTCCCTCATTTCGCAAGGCGTTGTAATAGTCAGGATGACTTTGGGGGTAGTTCCTTAGTGCTTGGGCCTTTATTGTCAGCGCAAGACTGCGTAAGCGTTGGTAAGGCCGCTTAGTAGTCGATGCAGGTGCCTTCGACACTGCGGGGGATAAGAAATGCTTCCTAGGAGATAATCGCGTACGAAGATCGCTTGTGACCTTAATCTTCGATTTTTATTGCCGGCAGGTAGGAGTATTGGCTGATATGATGAGAGCCAAATGGTTACCGGGGGCCAGATATGGCGAGCGACTCATTCCGCGACTTA
>DATFGJ010000290.1:0-3095 GCA_035249585.1 Lacipirellulaceae bacterium | reverse complement strand
TTGTATGCGGCCAGCTCGGTGAGTAGATCCAAATCGCGCACGACCAGTGCATTCTTGGTGATAATGCCGACCGGCTGCCGGCACTCGGCCGCAACCGCCATGCAGCCACGCGTGATTTTGAACTTGCGTTCGGCCGGCTGATAGCAATCGGTGACACCTGAAAAGGCAATTGTCTCCGGCCGCCAGCTCGGCCTCGCGAGGAACTCGCGCAGCAGCTCCGCCGCGGTATACTTCACCAAGACCTTGGTTTCGAAGTCGAGCCCCGCGCTGAGGCCGAAGTACTCGTGCGTCGGCCGGGCGTAGCAATAACTGCAGCCGTGCGCGCAGCCGCGATACGGATTGACGCTGTATCGAAAGCCCACGTCCGGGCTGTCGTTTTCCGTGACGATCGATCGCGACTGGTCCGCAATGTATTCGGTTGGCGGGCGGCCCAATTGGTCTAGATACTCGTCATCGGACTCGATTTGCTCGAGGTCGGCGTGCGTCTGGACACGAAGGTACGGGTTGTCCGGCTGAACTCCTGCGCCTCGGCCTTTAATGGATTTGGACATGCCAAGAGCCGCTTGTGAAAAGCGAATAGATAGCGTACTCAGGCCACGCTAGCATTAGTGTACATAAATATATTACCGACGTCCAGCGCGATCGGCCAAAAACGACGGCCGGCTAGCGCGGAAATGCGCAAGCCGGGTGGTTTTTGCCCAAATTGGAAAAAGTTTCTATAATTTGCCTGTCCTCTGGAAAGGCATCGGTCCGGATTGCTCGGCGCCCCGTGCGGCGAGCTGCCCGGCGTAGATCTGGCGGATCAAAGGATTGCTGGAGCAAATGACTCGCAATTTTGTCGCAGCTGGTCGATTGGACTTTTTAGCTAGAACTGTCACGACCGCACTTGTTCTGTGGTTTGCAAGCGCTGCGGCGGCTACCGCACAGCAAGACGAAGACGCGGCGCAGCCGGCCGTCGGTGAGGCACAGGCCGAGCCGCCAAACGAGGCCGCCGACAGCGGCCAGGACGCCGAAGCAGCTCCGGCCGACGAAGCGGTCGAAGCGCCCGCGGCCCAGTTGGGCGACGGCCGGCTGATCCGAATTCGCCTGCCGCTCACGGGCAACGCCGATGCGCACATCAAAAGCTCGATCGACCGCGCGCTGGACCAACTCACACGGCTGCCCAATCGCCAAGGTCGGCGTCCGCTCTTGATTCTTGAACTCTCACCCGCGCGCCGGCAGGGCAGCTACGGCGAGGGAACCGATTTCGAGCGAGCGCTCTCCGTCGCCCGGCATCTTACCAGCCAGCGGCTTGCGCCGGTGAAGACCGTGGCGTACATTCCACGCACCATCAAAGGCCACGGCGTACTTGTAGCGCTTGCGTGCGAAGAGATCGTCATGGCCCCCGAGGCCGAGATTGGCGAAGCAGGGATCGATGAACAAGACGGCCGCCAGATTGAGCCCAGTGTCACGAGCGCATATCAACAGATCGCCGACTTTCGGCGCACGGTGCCGCAGGCAATCGCGCTGGGAATGCTCGACCGCAAGCTGGAAGTGCTCAAGGTGGTCACGGAAGAGAGCGACGCCGAGTTCATCCTGCGCGACGAGCTCGAGGCGCTAAAGCAGAACCACACGATTGTCGGGCCGCCGGAAGTCCTGGTGCCGGCCGGCTCGCTGGGAAGCTTTTCCGGGCGCGAGGGACGCGAGTTTGGCTTCGTCAAGCTCTTGGCCAGCGATCGCGACGCGCTGGCCCGCGGACTGGCGGTTGCGCCGGAAGCTGTGATCGAAGATCAGTCGCTCGTCGGCGAGTGGCGACCAGTAATGCTGAAGGTCGAAGGCCCCATCACGCGGCGTTCGGTCCGCCAGCTGTCCACACTCCTGGGCACTGAGCTTCGCGATCGCAAAGTCAATTGGATCGGTCTCAGGATCGACAGCGCCGGCGGCGAACTTGGGGACTGCCTGGGACTTGCCGATCAGATCGCGTCGCTCGATGCCAATGAAGTCCAAACCGTGGCCTATGTGCCGGTGGACGCCAGCGGCGGCGCGGCGCTCGTGGCGCTGGCATGCGACCACCTCGTGATGCAGCCCGAGGCCCACATCGGCGGCCAAGGCACGGTCGAACTCGATCGGCAGACGCTCGACGCGGCCGCCGTGTCGATCCGCGCATCGCTCGCGGAGAAAACCGATCACAGCTGGTCGCTGCTGGCCGCAACCATTGATCCGGACTTGGAGCTTGCCACCTATCAGAACACCAAGACCGGCGAAGTGCGCTACATGACTCTCGAGGAGGCGCGCGACCAGCCGGAACCAGGCGACTGGCGCGCGGGCCCGCGCCTCAAGCCGGCGGGCGAGCCGCTGCGCCTGGCGGCCAATCAGGCCCTTGAGCTCGATGTCGCCACGCACGTTGTCGAGAGCTTCGACGAGTTCAAGCAGCTGTACGGATTCGAGACCGACCCGCGCGTGGCCGAGCCGAATTGGGCGCTGGAGCTGGTGGAAGCGCTGTCGTCGCCCGGCTTGGCCGTGCTGCTCCTGGTCGTCGGCTTTGTGGGGATCTACATCGAGCTGCACACGCCTGGGCTGGGCGCGGGCGCGTTCGTGGCCGCCGTGGCCTTCATGCTGTTCTTCTGGAGCAATTTCTTGAATGGCACGGCCGAGTGGCTGGAAGTGCTGCTGTTTCTGGGCGGCGTGTTTTTCCTGCTGCTGGAGCTGTTTGTGCTGCCGGGCTTCGGAGTTTTCGGCCTGGGCGGCGGCGCGATGATCCTGGCCTCGCTGGTGCTGGCGAGCCAGACGTTCGTTCTGCCGCGCACCGAGTCACAGATGAACGAGCTGCGGCATTCGCTCACGATCGTGGCGGCGGCAACCGTGTGCGTCGTGGGCGCGGCACTGCTCTTGCGCCGCTACCTGCCGAACGCGCCGATGTTCCGCACACTGCTCTTGAATCCGCCGCCGGAAGAGGAGCTGGTCGACCTGGACTATCGCGAGGCGCTCGCCGATTTCACGCATCTGGTCGGACAGCAAGGCACGGCCGCGACCAATCTCATGCCAGCGGGCAAGGCCGACTTCGACGGCCAGCTCATCGACGTGATTGCCGAAGGCCTGCCGATCGACCGCGGCCA
>DATFGJ010000289.1:0-7661 GCA_035249585.1 Lacipirellulaceae bacterium | reverse complement strand
GTGCCGGGAGGCCTTTCGATTCGCGATAAACGGTGGGGACGCTCATCACGTCGAGCGATTGCAGGAAGGCAATCTTCTGGCTCAGATCGAGCTCGCCCAAGTATTTGAAGCGGCCGGCGAGCGGGCCGGCGGCTGCGCGCGCTTCGAGTTCTTTCAAATAGGATCGGTCGTTCGCGCCGAGATAGCCGGCCGCGTGCAGCGTGAACGGTGGCACCTCGTTGCGCTGGGCGAGCAGCTCGCAGGCTTCAACCAAAAGATGCAGGCCCTTGTCCTCGCAAATCCGTGCGAGAAAGCCGACGACGCGCGGTTTGGTTGAGACGTTTGAACTTGCGGTCAACACGTTGTCTGAAACCCCCGGCGGAGCCGGGGGCTGCCGTGTCGCGTGGCCGGTTAAGCGAAGGCCGTGTGGGATTACGTGAATCCGCGCGCGGTCGACCGCGAGGTAGTCGGCCATGAAATCGGCATAGTAGCGGTTAATGGCGACGAATGCGTCGGCATCGGCCGCGCGTTCGCGCAACAGCGCGCGTGCCTCGTCGTAGTGCGGCGGCGGCAGCTTTTCCAGGAACAGATCTTCGCCCGAAAGCTGGCATACCACCGGCGGGCCGCACCGCTCGCGCAGCATGCGGGCCATGCCAAGCTGCATCGAGTTCGAAAGGTGCACGATGTCGGGCTTGACGTCAGTGATCAGCCAGTGGACAAGCTTTTCCAGTTCCTTGCGCTGGTTGCCGGCTTCGCCACGAAGCATCGACACGGTCATGTCGCCCAGCTCGCGCGGGTCGACGCTGCCGGCGCCGCGCGTGGCGAGGTTCAAAAGCGCGGGATTGTCGAGCACCCGATCGAGCCACCAGGGCGTATGGCGGAAGACGGCCGTCTTCTGCTGCAAGTAGACGTTGATGCCGCCGAAGAAAACGCGGTCGATGCTGACGTTGGCCTCATCGGTGCGCAGCGGTGTGTAGGTCGGCACTAGCAGCACGTCCTCGCCCAGCTCCAACAGCGCCGCGGCGAGTGTGTTGTCGTGCAGACAACTGCCGCAATACATGCCAGCGGCCCCGGCCGCGATGTAGGCGATGCGCATGGGAGAGTTGAGAGTTGAGGGTTGAGAGCTGAGAGTTGAGGGTTGAGAGTTGAGAGTTGAGGGTTGAGGGTTATGGGATGAGGGATGAAAGAAGAATGATGAAGGATGTGGGGCGTTTGTCGATGCACGGCGGCATATATCGCTGTACTTAGTACTCAGTACTCAGTACCCAGTGCATAGTGCTCGCGTGGCGTGACTTCATCAAACGAGTAACCTCGTCCTACTCCGATCTCTCAACCCTCAGCTCTCAACCCTCAACGAATCAACTCGTCACTCCCTCGGCTTTCATGCGCTCCAGCCAAGGGTCGAGGTCGTCGAAGATGCGGCCGGCTTCGGGGTGGAAGATTCGGCCGATGAGGATGTCGGTCATCGGGCCGACGTGGTGCGGGTACTCGCGGATGAATTTGCCGACGCGGAATTGGCCGCAGTACCAGGCCTCGGCCAGCTTGCGGACCCAGTTCGTTCCTTTGGCAAAATCGGGCACCCATTTGCCGAGCTGCTCGCCCGAAGTGTCGCCCTTGCGCAATCCCTCGATGATCGCGTCAGCGGCGAGCTGCCCGCTTTTGAGCGCGAACCAGACACCGGAGGAATAGATCGGATCGATGAAGCCCCACGAATCGCCCACGAGCACCCAGCCGTCGCCGGAAGCTCGATTCGTGGCGTACGAATATTCTTTGACGACATCGAGGCCGGCGACTTTTTCGGTGCCTTCGAGGCGCTTTTGCATCGCGGGGCAATCGGCCACTTCGGCCGCGAAAACTTCGTCGGGCGTGCCCGCGCCGGGACGGAAGAAATAATCGGCATCGCCCACGACGCCGATGCTGACGATGTCGTTTGACAGTGGGATGTGCCAGAACCAGGAGTTGTTGGACTGGGTGCGAAAGCAGACCGTCATGACGCCGCCTTCGATCACATCGCGTCGCGAGCCGCGGAAGTGGCCCCAAATGGCGGTCTTGCGGAACTTGGGGTTGGGCTGGCGGAGGCCGAAGCGGGAGCCGAGGACGCCGGCCTGCCCGGCCGCGTCGACGATGACTTTGGCACGGATAATCGTATTTTCGTCGGCTGGCGCCGATGACTCGCCATTGCGTTTCTCGGGATTTGCGATGCGCACGCCAACGGCGCGCTCACCTTCGAACACCACTTCGAGCACCCGTATGCCGCGGAGGACTTCAACGCCTTTTCGCTTGGCGTTTTCGAGGAGGAACGGGTCGAACTTGGCGCGCTCGACGTGCCACGTTCGGCTGCACTCGTGTGGGTCGTGGCGCGTGAAGACGAAGGGCGAGGACTCTTTGCCGCTTGAGCTGACGAACTGCACGCCCACTTTTTGCGTGAAGAGGCCGTTCTTCATGTCGTCGAGGACGCCCAGGCGTTTGAAAACCCAATAGGTTTCCGGCATGAGCGATTCGCCGACTTTGCGCCGCGGCTCGACATCGCGCTCCAGGAGAAGCGTCTTGAATCCGGCGTCTGCCACAAGTGCCGCGGTCGTCGAGCCGCTCGGCCCGCCGCCGATAACGATGCAGTCGTATTCGGAAGCCAAAGGTATCATGTTCGATGGGATGATTAACCACAAAGGCACAAAGGACACAAAGCAGGACCGAAGAAATCGAACTACTAATGTTCTAATTAGTGGCTAACGGGCTCATTTAATCGGTAAGTTAGCTTTCTTTGTGTCCTTCGTGCCTTTATGGTTCTATGAAGGTCCTTGATTCTCTAATTTTGCGATCTCCAGCAGCTGCACGGTGGGGCGCTCGTCAACCAGTATCTGCGCCGTGCGGCCGTAAATTGGCCTGTCGTTGGCGAGCTGCAATTGTTCTTTCAGTACCGGGCCGGGGACGACCTTCCACAGTGTGATGACTTCCACCTCGCGCAGCAAATTGTGGCGGATCAGCACGCGGCCCAGCGGCGAGCGCTTGCTCGTGATGTCGTCCTGCGCCACCGGCGGCAGGTCGGCAAGCCAGATCCGCATGATGCCGAATTGTACGATCTGACCATCCGTCTGGCGACTCAGCAAACTTGCGCGCGCGTACGAGGCTTCATCCCGCCATTCGGCCAGCGCCCGGACGTTAACCAGGCTGTCGTGAAACGCCTCGAGTGCCACGGTCATATGGTCGTGGTGGGCCAGAAGCGCACGATAGTCGGCCGGCAGCGCACCGACTGTCGCGGGCGTAAAACGGCCCAGCTCGTCGAGGCTTTCGTAGAACAACGTCGCCAGACGGGCGGCGCTGGGCGTGAACAAGTCGGCCGCGGCGGATTGGGCGGGGCGATCGGTATTCACCGGGCGGGAACGGCGAGGGGTCGGCGGGATGGGCTCGAGACGAGGGGCTCGTCGAGCACTGTGTCTACCAGGTAATGGGCGAGCCGCCCAAGGGCTTCCGGCAAGAGTTCGTCGGCCAGCTGCCGGGCGCGCGTGCGATGTTCATTCACGAGGCACAGCGCTTTTTCGAATGCGCCCGCGCGCTGGAACAGTCGGCGGATCTGCGCGAACACGCTCGGCGTCGCTTCGCCTTCCGCGACGAGCTGCTCGAGCTGCCGCCGCTCCTTGCCTTCCAGCCCTTCGAGCGCAAGCGCCCACAGTACTGTGGGGCGGCCGCCCAGCACGTCGCCTCCTTGGGTGAGTTTGTTGAAATCGTCGCCGCGCCAATCTTGCAGGTCGTTGAGAATCTGAAACGCGATGCCTAAGTGCCGCGCCAGCTGACACACGGACTGCTCATAGCGATCGGCCTGCCCCGCCAAACGCAATCCGCAATAAAGCGCGGCCTCGAATGCGGGTGCCGTTTTGAGCGCATATATTTTCAGCGCATCGGCCGGCGTGAGCCGCTTGTCGCGGCTGTCGCGCCACACCAGCTCCGCGCCTTGCCCTTCGCTGAGCTTGGTATGCGCTTCGGCCAGCTTATTGAGGATGTCGGCGGCGACTTCGGCGCCAAGCTCACTGGTATCGCGGCTGACCACGCGGTAACCGAGCCCGATCAAATAGTCGCCGACATTGATCGCGGTGGAGATGCCATGCTCGATGTGCAGCGTCGGGTGGCCGTAGCGGAAATCGTCGCCATCCTGGATGTCATCGTGCACGAGAGACGCTTTGTGAAACGACTCGATCGACACGGCCGCGCGGCGCACCGGGTTTGTGAGCCGGCTGGCGTGCGTATCACCGTCCGGCCGGGTGCAGTGGCCGCCCGTGAGCGCATCGTACGCGGCGAGCGTGATGAATGGTCGCGAATACTTGCCGCCCTTGGCCAGGAAGTCGTAGGCGATGGCCTCGGTGGCGGCGATCGGATCGAGCGCGGCCGCCCCTTGTCCGTTCACTTCTGCCAAGCGCGGGCCGCCGCGGAGCCGCGGAACCAGCCTTTCCAACTCATCGGGCTGGAAAAGGCGGCGAGCCGCGCTCTGCAGATGCGCATACGTCGGGGGCGTGATTGAAGGCGCGTCCTCTCGCACGGCTGTCATTTCGTTCTACCTCTTCGCGCGTGTGCCGCAACCGCTGCCGAGTGTGTCACTGCTGGCTTATCCAGCAGCGCGAACCACTTCCGGCGATCCACTGCTGGGCAAGCCAGTAGTGGCACCTCATCGCATGCCATCCCCCTGACACTTAAACCGGAGAACGGCGGGCCGATTAACTCGTGTGGGCCGCCGTCTGGCGCTGCGGTTCCAGCTGCCGCACCGCTAGCGACAATGCCCGGGCGGCAAATACCAGTGGGTACAGCCGCTCATGATACCATAACCGGCCCGGATAGAAACCGACGACGGCCCCCTGGCGATGGGCATCCTGCTCCACGGCCGCCGACAGCCATGCCAGGCCGCTCGAAACGGCCCGGCCCGCCGCATGATGCGTGGTCGCCAGCGGCAAGAGCGCGCTGGTGGCCATGGCCGTTTCTTCCACGCTCGCGAACTTGGCGAGCGACTCGTTGGCGCGCCAAGCGCGAAAGCCGTCCTTCTCGGCGCTGGAATAATCCATCGGCGCGCGCGGCGGCCCCCAGCCGCCGTCGGAATGCTGGGCGCTTGCGAGCCAGCGCACTGCGCGGAGCGCCATCTCGCCCTCGAGCCGGCCCAGCTCAGCGCACGCCATCAGCACGTCGGCCGTTCCGTACACCGGGTTGCTTTCGTCCTCGTGGTACTCGTTGCCGAACCACGTCGGGACGAAGCTTCCATCGTCGCGTTGTTGAGATTCGAGGTAGCCCAGACCCCGTTCGATGACCGCTGCGATTGACTTGCCTTCGCCAAACGGCTCCTTTTCGCGCGCAGACTTCACCGGTACGAATTGCCGCAATCGGCTCCACCCTGCCAGCGCGCGGAGAGCGTGCGCGGTCGTGTCGCTGGCACTCGTGTCGAATTGGAAGGCGCTCGAGTCGCGATAGAATGTCGACCAGCCGCCGTCGTCGTTTTGCACATCGAGGAGCCATGTGATCGCGAGCGTTGCGGCCCGATCGATTCGCTCCACGTGCAGCTGGGCGAAGCGCCGCCGCCAATGTGCGAGCGCCATGAGCGCCGCGGAGGTAGCCGTCGTGTTTGGGAGAGCTCCGGGCGAATCGCTCCAACTCCAGCCGCCGGCCGGAACCTCCGTCAAGGGATTCGGCTCGCCATGCTGACGATCGAGGAGCCAGTTGAGGCAGCGCTCGTCGAGCACCAGATCATCGCGTGGCGCTACGTCGCCTGCATTGGATGGGTGCGACTCGCCAGCAGTGTCCGCGGCAGTCGTTTCAACGAAAGCGCCGCCAACATGGGCTGTATCTTCCCAAGCATGGCCAAACGCGGGCGTCGAATGCGCCGCCGGTAGTTCATCGAGCACCTTGTCGGCCGTGGTTGCCGCCACATCCTCGACAAGGTGATGCACGGCCAGCGCCGTATTCCACGCGGCGCGCTGATTCTCGACGGCCCAGCTCGAGTCGGCGCGAATCGAGGCAAGCAGGAACTCGACGCCGCGCGCCACGACCGGATGGTCCTGGCATCCGCAGCCGGCCAGGCTCATTACGACGAAGGCGGTTGTCGGCACGGACGCCGTGAAACTGCCATCTTCCGCCTGCAGATTGTTAAGCAACGTTAACGTCTTGCCGCGCAGCGCACGGCGAGCAATCCGTGTGAGCGGGTTATGCGTCGGATCGTGATGCTGCTTGGCGCGGCCGACGGCAAGAAATATGGGCACCGAATTTCGAGCTACCGGCGGCGGGAAATGTCGCAGCCAACGCTTAGGGAGACAGACCAGCTCGAACGGCAGCGTAGGCACCTTCTGCCAGGGCACCATTCCGGCCAGCGCGCAGTTGGCGAGGATCGCCGTAACAAACGTTTTGTCGTTGCCAAACTGCCGCCACAGGCCGCCGACTCCGCCTTGCGCTTCGACGTAGTCGTCGGCCCTCACCATGAGGTCGGCGTACTTCGCCGGGATGCCGGTGAGCCGGAAGGCTGCCCGCACGAGCAGCGTGGCCGCGATATTGGATCGAGCCCGATCACAATCGCCCCAGCCGCCGTCGGCGTTCTGTAAGCGCGCGAGCCAGTTGACGCTGTCCAAGAAAAGCTCGCACAGATCTCGCTGGACGATTTGCTCGACGGCTTGTCCGTCGCCGGCCGAACTGTCGCGGAGCGCAACTTCCGTGTCGCGGCGGTGGGCGACAACCAGCGCGCTGATCGCCGTTGCCGTAGCCAGCGGCGAGCTGGCGAGCCGGCCCACCCAATGACCTTCCGGCGTTCGTTCGGCCAAGAGCTCGGCGCGCACGGTCTTATGCGCCAACAGCAATCGCTCAGCATCGACCTCGAGATTCATAGAACTAGCGCAAGCGATCTTTGCGTCGAGTGCCGCGGCAGACAATGTGGGTCGATGCCGCGCAGCTGCGCGGCGGGCCGTACGTGGGCGAACGCGGGAACGCATGCCGGCGCGCTACTCCCAGCCAGCGCCGCATGCCGCATCGATTTTGAAAGAGCGCGCAGCCAACCCTCAACCACGCGCTGCCAAACGGAACTGCTTTCCATTTCGTATACCAACGCAGCATTCTATGCCCGTGCATGCGGGCTGTCGACCATCGCGTTCGCGACGCGTGCATAGGCCTTTGCTGGTAAGCAGTTAAGGCCACGCGGCAAAGTGTCTCAGGCAACTTCTGGGCATAAGTGGCCGGCCGTCCGGGCCCAGATGGCCCGGCTATGTGCCGGGCTCCGAAAGCCTGAGCTACTTGACGCCGTAGCGCTCGGCCAGTGCGTACTTTGCTTCGACGCCGATGAGATCATTGAATTCGTCGAAGGCCATGAGCTGCTCTTCGGCGCCGAGCGTTGTGTCGTCGCGGCGAATTTTCTCGTAGATCGCCGCCAGGCCGTGCGCCGCGGCGAACAAGCCGGCCAGCGGATACAAAATCAGATGGAATCCAAACTCGACAAGTTTCTGCTTCGGCAGGACCGGCGTCTTGCCTTTTTCGATCATGTTGGCCACAACAGGCGCCGGCGCCCGGCGGCCGATTTGAGCCATCTCATCCAGCGAATTCGGCGCCTCGACGAAGCTCGCGTCGGCGCCGGCGGCGCGCGCCTTCGTGACGCGCGCGATCGCTTCGTCCAGACCGGCGGCGGCCAATGCGTCGGTGCGCGCGACGATGAAGAAATCGGCGCCAGC
>DATFGJ010000288.1:0-2456 GCA_035249585.1 Lacipirellulaceae bacterium | reverse complement strand
ATACGCCGGCCGCCGTCCAGTTACCTGTCCAGTTGGTCGAAACATTAAAGACAAGCAGATTCGGTACGGTTCCGCCAGCACCGGCGGTGGCCATCCACAACGCATGATCTCCTGCGCCGCTCTGCCCAAGATCGGGTTGGTTTACTGGGAAATCGCCCGCTGACCCGACGCCCCAGCCTTGCGTCGTCCCGTCGTTGAAGTTGTCAACGTGGCCGAGGGTAATAGCCCAGCAAGGCGAACCGGCCACGGCAAATGATGCAACAAGCGAGATCACCAATCCCTGTCGACGCAAATCATATTGACCAGCGTTTAGTCCCTTGAGATTACGTGTTGACCAGGCCACGATTCTTATGAGGCGTAGCGCTGAGAAACCAGCCACCCGAGCGTGCGCGGACTTTGCCTGAGCGCAAATCATTTGGAAACTCCGTCAGAGATGGTTGAACCGATTGGACAGCTGCTGCGTCAGCAACAAGGCGAGCAATTCTTTAACCGACGCTGGCCCAACGCGCGGAGTAAGCCCCAATGTGCCAGTATCGGCGAGTGATGGCAGAATTTCAAGGCGCGGCGGCACCGGCGGAATGGCATGGCGGCTCAATCCACTGGCGGAGCAAGCTCCGCCGCTTATGCGCACCGGCTGCGCGTATGATTTGATGACCCCTGTCCGCTGCCGATTCGGCGTGTTAATCTTGAGCGATTTTAGCCATTTCGCGCCGGAACGCGCCCATCCGCACGCCAAAGCGCACGCTTTCGCCCGCTAAAGCGCACCTCGACAGCCCATGCCACGACGCGACGACCTGCACAAGATTCTCATCATCGGCTCCGGCCCGATCGTTATCGGCCAGGCCTGCGAGTTCGACTATTCCGGCACGCAGGCCTGCAAGGCGTTGCGCGAAGAGGGGTATGAGGTCGTGCTGGTGAACTCGAACCCGGCCACGATCATGACCGACCCGGCCACGGCCGATCGCACGTACATCGAGCCGCTCACCTGGGAGATCGTGGCCAAGGTCATCGAGCGGGAACGGCCTGACGCGCTGTTGCCCACGCTGGGCGGGCAAACGGGTCTCAACGTGGCGATGGATCTGTGGCGGAACGGCGTGCTCGAGAAGTTCGGCGTCGAGATGATCGGCGCGAATGCCGACGTGATTGACAAGGCCGAAAGCCGCGACCGCTTTCAGCAGGCCATGCAGCGGATCGGCCTCGATTTGCCCAAGGGAAAAACGGTGCGGACGGTGGAGGAGGCCCAGGAATGGGTCAAGGAAATCGGACTGCCGGCCGTGGTGCGGCCCAGCTTCACGCTCGGCGGCAGCGGCTCGGCGATCGCGTTTAACCGGGCCGATTTCGACCAGCTTGTGCGGCGCGGGCTCAACCAATCGCCCGTCCACCAAGTGTTAATCGAGGAATCGATTATCGGTTGGAAAGAGTACGAGATGGAGGTGATGCGCGACAAGGACGACAACGTCGTGATCATCTGCTCGATCGAAAACTTCGACCCGATGGGCATTCACACGGGCGACTCGATCACGGTTGCCCCGGCCCAGACGCTCACGGACAAAGAGTACCAGCGGATGCGGGACGCGTCGCTGGCCGTGATCCGGGAGATCGGCGTGGAGACCGGCGGCTCGAACATTCAATTTGCAATCCACCCGGGCACCGGCCGGATGATCGTCATTGAGATGAATCCGCGTGTGAGCCGTTCCAGCGCGCTGGCATCGAAGGCCACGGGGTTTCCGATCGCCAAGATCGCGGCCAAGCTCGCGGTCGGATACCGGCTGCACGAGCTGCCCAACGACATTACGCGCGAAACGACCGCCTGCTTCGAGCCGACGATTGACTATGTCGTGACGAAAGTGCCACGTTTTGCATTCGAAAAATTCCCAGAGGCCGACTCCACGCTCACGACGCAGATGAAGAGCGTGGGCGAGACGATGGCCATCGGTAGTACGTTCAAGGAATCGTTTCAAAAGGCCCTGCGCGGGCTGGAAGTGCGCAGTGACGGCTTCGGCAGCGACCGGCTCGACAAATGGGGTACCGACGAGCAGCCGGGCGAAGAGGAGATCATCGCAAAGCTCATGAACCCTGGGGCGGAGCGCGTGTGGTATTTGCGCTACGCGTTCAAGAGCGGGATGAGCGTTGAGAAAGTGCGCGAACTGACGGGCATCGACCCGTGGTTTCTCGATAACCTGCACGAGATCGTCGAAACCGAAGAGGAGCTGCGCAAGGTCGCAAAGCAGCAAACCGCGACCCCGCCCCTGGTCGAGCTCGTCGGCACTTCTACCGAGCTAGCTGGAGCCGGAGACAGCCCGGCTCACGCGGCACTCGATGTGCTCAGCACGCAGCAGCTGCGCACCGCCAAGCGTCAGGGGTTTTCGGACTATCAGATCGCCAACATCTTTGGCACGACCGAAACACAAGTGCGGGCCGAGCGGCTCGCGCGCGGAATCCGCGCAACCTTCAAG
>DATFGJ010000287.1:0-2105 GCA_035249585.1 Lacipirellulaceae bacterium | reverse complement strand
TGGGAGATGGCCGTGCCCGACCAGTATCGAGCGGATTTCATTCTCAACGAGCTGGCCGAGTTCGAGAAGAAAGGCGAGTTTCCGCAGCTCGTGATCGTGTGTCTGCCGAACGATCACACCAGCGGCACGAGCGCCGGCTGGGCAACGCCCCGCGCCTGCATCGCCGACAACGATCTGGCGTTCGGCCGCATCGTGGCGGGTCTTAGCCGCTCGCGGTTCTGGAAGGAGATGGCCATATTCGCCATTGAGGACGATCCGCAGGCCGGCTGGGACCATGTGAGCGGCTACCGCACGATTTCGTTTTGCATCAGCCCGTATGCCAAGCGCGGCGCCGCCGTCAGCACGCAGTACAACACGACGAGCATCCTGCGCACCATCGAGCAGATTCTGGGTCTGCCGCCCATGAATCAATTCGACGGCAGCGCCACGCCGATGTTCGACTGCTTCACCGATAAGCCGGACTTCACCCCCTACACCGCCCTGAGAGCAAACGTTCCACTCGACGAGCTGAACCCCGAAGCCGAGGCCATCAACGACGGCGTGCTGCGCAACGACGCAATCGTTTCCGCCACGCTGAACTTTCGCGAGATCGACAAGGCGCCCGAGGACGTGCTCAATCGCATCCTGTGGCGCAGCATGCGCGGCAGCCGCGAGCCGTATCCCGAATGGGCAATCAGCGCCGATTCCGACGATGGCGACGATGAATAATCTCGATTCCGCTCTTTCGCGGTAATTGCTACCATACGCGGCCGCTAGATTGCCCATCAGACGCCATTTCTTTCTTCATTGAAGGTCAGTTTATGCTCTCACTGCTTGATATCGAGACGCGCCGCTTGTCCACTTATTGCCTCGCCTTCGCCGCGGGATACTTTGTGGTCAGCGCCGCGCTTGCGCAGGCTCCTCCGGCCGCTAATGCGCCGGACGCAAATAAACCGGCCGTCCAGCTTTCCGAGGACGAGTGCGTCCAATTCGCGCGCTCCATGGAGGCCGCCCTCAAGCAAAGCGACTTGAAGGCGTTCGACCGGCTCGTCGACTGAAACACCATGCTCAACAAGGCCACCGATTCGCTCGGATTCTCTCCGCAGAACCGCGCCGGCTTCCACCGCGGTGTGCTCGACAGCGTGACTTCGGATAAGGGCTTTGCCGCCCAGATCGCCGGGCACGTCGCCCGCGGCGGGAGCTACAAATTCCTTCACGTGCGCGAGCGCAATGGGCAGCCCACCGTGCTGCTGCGCCTGATCTCCGACGCGGGACTGAACTATCACGAATGGCTCCTCACGAAGGTCGGCGGCAACGTGTTGGCCTCCGACATCTACATTTACATCTCCGGAGAGCTGCTCAGCGATACGCTGCGCCGCTCGGCGCTGCCTGTCGCCAAGGAGCTCTCCAAAACGTTCATCGAGCGGCTCACGGTGGCCGAATCGGAGTACGTAAAAAACTTCGACCAGCTCGCCAAGATGATGGACGAGGTGCAAGCAGGGAACCACGCCGAAGCTCTCGCGACCTACGCCCGGCTGCCCGAGGTGCTGCGGCGTGAAAAGGGAGCGCTCCTCGTCCGCTACCAGGCGGCCGCCAACATCGGCGAAGCCGAGCTCTTAAAGGTCGTCGAAGACTTTCGCGCTTATCATCCGGATGATGTGTGCATGGACTTTCTGCTCATCGACTACCATGTGCTGCGCCAGGAGCACGACGAGGCGCTCGCGGCGATCGACCGGCTCGACGCATCGGTCGGCGGCGACCCGCATCTCAACTTGCTGCGCGCCGATACGGTTTACCGGCAAGGCGACAAAGCCAAGGCCTTCGAGCTGGTGCGCACGGCCAACGCGGCCGACCCCGAGGCCATCGATCCGTATTGGTCTCTGTTGGGCCTGACCGTATTGGAAAAAGACCATGACAAGACGCTGGCCGCGCTAAACGGCATCGAATCGCGCTTCGGCGTCGACTTAAGCGGCGTGGCCCAGGCCCCCGAATACGAAGAATTCCGCAAATCGCCGCAAGGCCAGGAGTGGACCCGCGCACACGCGCAGAGCGGCATTCAGCCAAATCAATGACCTAAATAGCCGGCCCATCCTGGGCCGGTACCGCGCCAGGTCGCCACGGCGACT
>DATFGJ010000286.1:0-9794 GCA_035249585.1 Lacipirellulaceae bacterium | reverse complement strand
TTGGCGACAACGAGCGGCCACCCCGAGATGATTCACGCACCCTATGCGCCCATTGGGTTTTCAAATGGCGGTCAGATGTCGTACGGCTTCAACGCGCTGCGGCCCGAGAAGGTAATTGCGTTCATCACCAACAAAGGGTGCTGTTACAACGACCGCCTCCCGAGTGAAGCTGCACTTCAGACCCCGGGGCTGTTGATTGCGGGCGAGTTAGATACGCAAGTTCGGCGCGATAGTATTCGTGGGCTGTTCAACGACAATCGGCCTCGCGGAGCACTTTGGTCTTGGGTGGAAGAGGAAAACACTGCCCACGCCCGCGCCGACGATGAATTTGTATTGCCTTTCATGGCCGAAGCGATTCGGCTCCGATATCCCAGCGGCGAGCTACCCTCAGCTACCGCGGGTGTTTCTCTCCGCGCGCTTGAAGAAGAGGATGGTTGGCTGGCTGACCAGTCAACTTGGACGAGCGGTTTAGTGAAAACGGCAGCATACGCGGAGTACGCCGGAGACAAATCGACAGCTGGCTGGCTGCTGAACGAGAACATGGCGCAGCTCTATCGAGCATTTGCGACATACGATAAGCCTGTTTCGATTCAGTTTCCGTCGTCGCCTCTGGTGTTAGGTGAGTCTCTTAGCGCTGACCTGCCGGTGACACTCGACGTGCGAGTCAATACGTCCGGCGTAGTCGACTGGACAAAAGTTGAATTGTTTGACTATGCCCAGAAAATCGGCGAGGTCGTGGCCGGAGGGCAGCCGGCGAGTACTGCGATCGTGCCGGCCACGCTGTCGGCGGGCCATGTTCATGCGCTCACCGCCCTGGTCACGCGAGCCGACGGCGCGACGGTGAGAACCACCAATATCGCTACAATTCTCACGGCTGCCTTGCCGGGCGACTATAACGGGGACGGCACTGTGGATGCGGCCGATTACGTCCTCTGGCGAAAAACTGACAGCAGCCAAGATGGTTATGACCAATGGCGCGCTCGCTTTGGACAGACCACTCTCAGCGGCTCGACAGTCAGTGCGAATGCCGCTGTCCCCGAGCCCCACACGCTAATTATGCTCGTCGCGGCTTTGATCGGACCTTCTATCGCAAATGGACGCCGGCGTCATAAACTCGTGCGTTCGTGACACGCGCCGAAATCGGACCCTTTTACGACACATTACATTCTTGCCGTAAACCGATCTGCGCCCGCGTCCATATCGAGCCAAATCTTGTTAATTGAACAGAATGCTCAGCGCCTCCTCATATAAGGATTGTCGTAACAATACCCGCGCAAACCGGGATTGCTGCCGCGTTTTTGCGGCTTCATTTCGAAATAATTGAGCAGCGTGCGCAGATCGAAGCCAATCTATTTGCAAGGCGAAAGGATTATGGCGAAGCAACTTGCCGGGCATGAATTGATAGGGCAGCGGCGCGCCTCGCCGGGGTCGCTCGTGAACCTATGGTTCAAGATGACCTCAGCGATCGTAAAATATGGGTTCGCAATCGAGTATCGCGACCTGGAGCCGCCGCGGACGGGCATCTTCGACGGCCTGCGCATCTCGATTGATCCGGACGTCGATTTCGAGATGCAATGTTTTATTCTGCTCCATTTGTTCGGACACAGCGTGCAATGGACTGCGCCATCGCTGGAAGGAAAACTGTCAGCACTAAGGGACACGACCGATAAATCAGCCTTCATGCAATCGCTGCACGATTACGAGTACGAAGCGGCCCGCTTTGGCATGCAGCTGCTGCGAGAAATCGGTGTGCACGACCTCGACCAGTGGTACAGCGACTTTGTGGCGACCGATTGGAAATATGTCGAGCGCTATTACCAGACAGATGAGATACCGCCATGGCAAGAATGTTTGGCTTATAATCAGCCGCTAATCGAGCCGCTCCCAATTCCGCCAATTGTGCACAGGCAAGTGGAAGTGCGATACGCTTTTTAGCCGCTGGTGCTATGCGACAAAATGCCGCGCAGCTGGCTATACATTCGACGCAAAACTATTGACTGGCCGCAATAAATCATCGGATGAGGCGAATAAGTGGGTCTGACAGATCCTTCTTCGCGTCCAGTGCAGGTATTTAAATATGCGTTGGCTTATTTCAGGTTTGTTGGTGCTGATTGTTGGCACTTATCTATTCTTCACTTTCCGGCGTCCGGACCATCAGGATGTCATGGCGGAGGCAACGTGGCACGCGCCCATAATGCCAGAGTCACCTGCCGGAGCTCAAGTGGCTCGCTACTTGGAGGCGTTTAACTCGGGTGACGAAAAGGCATTGAGTGCTTATGTGCACGATCATTTCACCCCGGTTGGGCCGGGAGGCTCCACCCTCGATGACCGACTTCGCTCCCAACAGCGCTTGTACAACTCCAGCCGCGGCCTGAATGTTTTTCAGGTGAATGAGCCGGATGGAGGGCAAGTCGAGCTGATTGCGCAACTGCGGCTGACTCAGCAATGGCGGCAGATGACATTCATGGTCGAAGATGCCCCGCCTCACAAGATTAGCGGTATTCGCATCGTGCCCGCGGATGTACCAGCAATACCAGAGCACACAGCCCAACAGCCAATTCGGCCCGCTCTTCAGGCATATCTCGACCGTTTAGTGAAAGCAGACCAGTTCTCCGGTGTCGTTGTCATCGCACGACGGGGCCAGACCGTTTTTGCTGAATCCTGCGGGCTTGCTGACCAGGAGCGTCGCATCCCCAACACGCTCGACACACCGTTCCACTATGCGTCTGTAGGCAAGATGTTCACCGGGGTCGCGATTGGACAGCTCGCCGAGGCGGATAAACTTGACTTCGACGATACACTCGATAAGCATCTGCCTGATTATCCCGTCGAAGTTGCTCGGCGGATCACGCTCGACCATCTTTTGACCCATCGATCGGGAATTCTTGACTACTTCGAAGCCGCCGCGGAGCTCGAAAAAGTACGAGGCAGCGATGATCCTCAGCAGGACTATCTATCCATCTTTTCTAAAAAGCCGCTGCGGTTTACTCCGGGCGAGCGTTTCGAGTACAGCAACTCGAATTACATCCTGTTAGGGGCGATTGTCGAGCGCATCAGCGGTCAGCCGTTTGAACAATATCTCGACGAACACATATTCACACCCGTCGGCATGACTTCCACGACGCTTGACCCGAATGGCCGAACCGCGGTCAAGCCCGCAATCGGGTATACCGAGCTCGACCGCGACGGCAAAATCACGCCTGGCAGTAGGCGCGCCAACACGGTGCATGCGACGGGCCGCGGTGGCGCTGCCGGCGGAGGCGTGACAACTGCAGGTGATATGGTTAAGTTTGCAGAGGCCTTGCGCGAGCACCGTCTCCTATCGCCTGCTATAACTTCGGCGCTGCTCGCCGATCAGGTAGCTAGTCCGCGGCCCGGCGAGCGTTACGCGCGCGGCTTCATCAGCCGTGATTCCAGCCAGGGTCGCATTGTCGGCCACAGCGGTGGTTTCCCTGGGGTTGATGCTCAAGTCGACGTCTACGAAAACGGCTGGACCGTGGTGGTGCTCGCAAATAACGAGGCAGTGGGCGAGCCTGTAGCGCGACACATCGAAAACCTACTGGCGGCTGAGAGTGGCAAGTGAACGGCGTCCCGCTCTCGCCAGCCCTAAACGTGGCAGACGTTTCAGCAGTGCGACGTTCGCAACAACTCTCAATGCCCGGCGACGCCTATTGCGGCCGGGCATTGACTCTTTAGGCCGCTGCGATTCGCAGCCAGCGAACGGGCGCGTGAACGGGCGCCGTATGGCCTTGGCGTCAATATCAGCAAATACCGCTGTTTCGGCGGCAACATCGGCCATGGCAATCGACCCCGCCAGCGCTGGCATCCCGGGTCTCGCACATTCGCCCGTGGCCTAGACTTTTTCAAGGCGTACTGCCCGTATTGACCTAGTGACTCGATGTTCGGGCGGGCGCGTACAGGTTGCCAGGGCGAAGCACGGCCGTAGCCGTTCATCTTTGGAAGGCAAATACTGATGATCTCAGACAGTCTTCTCGACGCCTTGTTGACGGACTACGGGCAAATTCCTTTCGGCCCATTGCTGATTTGCGGCAGTCTGGCGGTCTACGCGGCGATGCTTTATGCGGCCATTCGTGACCTGCGTTCCACCTATATCCGAGAGGGGCGAAGATTCTCGCGCTGCCGGCTGACAGGCCGCGAGGCAGTCGGCCGATTGCTCGAACACCTGAGTCTGGGTTCAGTTCAGATTGACGATGGGGCCCAAATCGACCATTACGACACTCGGCGGCATCGAGTGAAGTTGCGCACCGAGTCAAGTGTCTCATCCTCGGTGGCGGCTCTGGCGATCGCCGCGCACGAAGTAGGCCACGCCGAGCAATTCGCCACGGGCTATTGGGCTGCGCGGGCCACGCGATGTCTACTGATACTGTTGGTGCTCGGCGGCGGCGTCCTCTTTATATATCCCTTCGCCACGATCATCGCGGGCACAGGCGAAACTAACCTGACACGCCTCGTCGCGTTGCTTGCCGTTCTGCCCGTGATGCGATTACCGGTCACAATCGCCCTTGAGCGAGATGCAACGAGGCGCGCCCAACGACTGCTAAGCGAGACGAGATTGGCTGATGAAACCGAAGTAGAAGGCATCGCCGACCTACTGCGGGCCGCCTTCCGTACGCATCTAGCCTTCAGCGTGGGGCTCGTCCTGCTGGTCGGCGCCTGCGTCGCCGCCATGTCGCTGATCGAGAGCGGGCTCAATATGCCATTCCCGACGGACATACTAGCCGTATCCAGCGAGCTGGATCCGAGCGGGCAGGTGCCGTCGTTCGATGCGATCAACGTAAATGAACCATACGACGAGTATCCTTACATACTTGTAGGGTTCGTGTTTTCGGTGTTCCTGGTTTGGTGGGCATTCCGAGGTCAAGCGAGAAAGCCCCCCGCTCGATCAGCCGTCGATGCCAACAATGAGGGCATGGCCCGTTTTCTGGCCGGCGATCCAGCAAGTGCGATCGTACTTATCGACGAGGCCTTACAGCTGGATCCCGGCCTGGCATCTGCACACTACAACCGGGCCGTCGTGCTCACCTCTCAAGGGCACAATGACAAAGCGCTCGCGTCGATCGAGGCCCTGTTTGCCGCTCGCCCCGAGGAGCTGGAGCCGTTTCTAGGCATTCCAGATCTCTGGTACTTAAGAGGCACACTTCGTCTGGATCGTGGCGACTACCTGGGCGCAATTGATGATCTGTCGCGGGCTCTGGACCTCGATCCATCGGAGCCCGCCACATTGCTATGCAACCGGGGACTGGCCTGGATCAGGCTCGGCGAACTTGAACGGGCTCTGCGAGATACGGAGGAAGCACTAGCGCTGGCGCCGAATGACGCGGTCGCTTACAACAACCGGGGTGTAATCCATCGAGATCGGGGCAACTTCGAACAGGCTGAAAGGGACCTTCGACGGGCCATTGAAATCGATCCCCAGTTCCCCAATCCACGCGAACATCTCGCCAAACTTCTGAAAGCCGAATCGGCGGCCGCGACGCACCCGGCGCCGGTTTGATCGCCACAAGGATTCACGCGGCAAATCAACCGCGATCGTGTGCGTTAGCAAGTCTCTAGTTCGAAGGCGGCCCAAGTAGCGATCACGGCAAAGGGCTTCGCAAATTTGTGAACGCACCGTTTCATCATACGGTCGCCTCTCAAGTTTTTTACGTTTTGCAAACCCGCGCCGGCTGACTAGGTGCGTTGCCGCGCTGTCTTGTCGTTTACCAAAGCGCCCAGCGTAACAAGAGTCCGAGAGACCTCGGGCAGTGCGAGGCGACCTGGATCTATTCTCGCGCAATCGCGGAGAAGACTTGCGGCGCACGGGCTACATCGGCGCGACTCGATCTTTAAGAATCCACTCGCACGCCTGCTCGAACCAGTGTCAAAACCGCCGCGGACTGGCCGGGCACCATCGCCGCGATGGTCGTGCGTAGTCCGCTGAGCAAAATGTGCCGGGCACCATCCGCTCCGGGATGGTCCCTCTCTCCGAGGCGGTTTTGAAACTGCTTGTAGACATTAGGAAATGCTGGTGTACAAAAAAGGGTGCTGGAGCGATTCGATTACGTGATGGATCCCGTCTCAACGATACAATTCAAAAACCACGAGTGGCGATCTTGAGTTGACGAACTCAAGTCTCGAATCGGCCGGATGGAAGAGCGATGATGCCAAGCGACGCGCTGAAATTCCGACTGTTTATTGCCACGATTGCCACCGCGGCATGGCTCGTGTTCGGCCGCCAAGGCTGCGGCCAGGCGATGTACTCGTTGGATGCGTCCGGCAACAAGGTGGGCACACGGCAGGGGGTCAGTGGCAAACTGGTTGCCACGCGACCATCCCTTGGGCCATGCGGGCTGTTGGGAGGCGCTCGGAAATACGGCGGCAAACTCGACTCGCCGACAGGCGTGATGCTTACACCCCCGCGGGAGTATGAGCGCGAAATGCTCGTGCCCGAAAAAGTGCGCTGGCGAGACCCTCGCATTGTCCGCATTGAGGGCGGCGGCACAGGCACAATTATCGACGTGGATGGCAAGCCCTACGTTGCAATGTTTGCCCACGGCCATGCCGGCACTCCGCCGGTTCGACTGGGGCAACGATTCGTTGTGCAGGCGTACAACGGCAGGCGGTTCACTACCACGGCTGCCGCCGTGGATGTGCAAAGCGACTGCAGCCTATTGGAGTTCCACGCGGGATACCGGGCCAAAGTTCCACTAATGCGGGTGGCGACGCGTCCGCCGCGCGCTGGCGAGCGTGTGCGAACGGCCGGCTTTCCTATGAGCCAGCAGTTGCGCGACCGATTGACTCTGGTTCTCGATGCAAGTGCTCAGGAGATTCACATTGCCGCCGACGCGATTCAAGGCGACAGCGGGGCTCCGGTTGTCAACGAAGATGGCGAACTGGTGGGCATTCTCGTGTCGGGCCGCATCACCGAAGACAATCAAAAAATTCAGGGGTCGTTTTGCTGTGGCCCTGGGCCAATACAAAGATTGATCGGCCGTTTACGCCGCAGGTTGTTCGATACGAGCCAAACCTGATGCCGCCGCGGCACTGCCCGTCCAGCCTTTGTGCGCGCAGCGGATTGTGCAGACGACACAGGAGGTATGCCTGGATTACTTCCTTGTCTTTGGCGAGAAGCACTTCGACTGCCTGGTGCGGGATCGCTTTGAGCATGATCGCCAGGAGCGGCCGCATCAGGGATGGGCAAATCAGCTAGTCCATGAGCACCTAACAAATGAAACCGACAGGACGCCAATTGCGCCAAGAAAACCTAACGGCCCAATATCTTTACTTGGCGATCTTGGCGTTCGTGGCGGTTTTATTCATTCTGTTAGATGTTTTTAGTCCGATTTGGCGGAATTGAGTTAAGAGCTCGTGGTAAAATCGCAAGCCAGAGATTTCCTCAAGCGTGGTTTTAACAATACCTGATATCAAATCGATTTCTCGGCCCGTCACATCATTCGACCCCAGCGCGTGCCGGAGATCTTGTGCCCTATTACATTCCAGCAATGGATAATCTCCAACAGGGCCCGTGGAAAAATCGCTTAGTGGAAAACCCTCGAGTTATTAACGAAGTGAAATTGAATCAATGTAGCAACATGAATGCGCGCACGCGTTTATTTGCCTTGTGCATCGTTCAGTTCTGTTTCACGACATCGCTCGTTTGCGCATCCAATCCGAGTACGATATACGTTTATCCGTTTGGGTCGACACATGGCGAAGCCTTTATAGCCAGTCTGTCCGGCGTAGTGGCCAGAACGAGCCCGGAAGTATTCATGGCAGTTCAAGGTTCCGACGGAACACACGATCCCGAATTCTGGCTAAATAAGTTCGTTGCAGATAATCCTGCAACAAACGTTGTCTGGCAGAGTAGCTTACCGTTCTACATTGACCGCTATAAAGACAAGCTCAATGGATACGTACTCTACAACAGCGCGAGCATCAATGAGGCGACAAGCGTGGCGGGTGCGCTGGGTGCGGTCATGGTCCACGAGACGCTGCTGCCTTCAATCAGCGGGCCGCTTGGCGCGGCAGGGCTTGGCCAAGTTGAAGACGTTCGCGGCCGCAACAGTACGTGGGTGCATACCAATTACGGCGGCATGCTGAACAAGAACATGATCTTCCGACAAATGCCGTCGTTCAATCAGCAACTTCGCAGCCTGGCGATCCTGAACGCCGGTTTCATGTTCTATGAGACGGGCACGATGCGCGACACATTTCTTGCTGGACAAAACGATCACACGCGAGTGTTTGGCTGGGGCTATGGAAACAATGAAAGCGAATTTTTCGGCTCCGCGTCGAACCACAATCTCATGGGAGTGCCAGCCGATCATTTGACTGGATCGGCCGCCCCAGCGCGCTGGGAAGTCGCTATACCGAACCAACCTGCCCATACCCAAGCGAATACCCCCACGGATCCAAACAAACACTACGTCGCGTTCGTCATGAGCGACGGCGATAACGTGCAATGGCTGACCAACGACTTTGCGCGCAACTCGCGCTGGTTCGGGTCCACCTTTCGTGGCGATTTCGATTTCACTTTTGATCTGAGTCCATCGCTGCTTGATGTGAACCCGGTGGCGCTGAAGTACTTTTACGACCAGGCGGCGACCGACGGAAACAAGACCTTTTTTGTCACTGCCGGCGGTTGGGGCCTAAATTACCCAAGCGCCACGCCAGACATCGCAGGATTCATGGACGCCACGGTCGCTGCGATGCAGTCCGTTGACCAGAACATTATCTCAGTCCTCGACGATTCGGGGTTTAACCTGGCGAAGCTCCAGCAAATGGTCGCCCGGCCTGAAGTCCTGGGCATGATGCTGAAAACGGGGCCGGCTTATGCCGGCCAGAACGGCACGATTTACTGGCACGAGGGAAAACCCATCGTTTCGGTCAAGTACACGCTCTGGGATAGTTTTGACACACCGAATGAGATCATCAACGCGCTCAACAATGCGCCTGTCAACCCGCTTCACGACCAAAGTTCCTATTCGATCGTCAACGTCCACCCATGGTCGACCAATACGGCTGGTGGCGGGACGGGAAATCCGATGTCGAATGTAAAGTACATCGTTGATAACTTGGATGCGAATGTAGAGGTTGTCACGCTCGAGGAGCTGATCATCCATTTGAGGAACAATCACGGCACGTTAGTCGATGAGCCGATTGGCCAGAATATCCTTCTTAACGGCAGCTTCGAAATTCCAGCCAGCGGGAATCCAAGTCGCCCCGCGAACTGGTTTTATGCGGCAGCGCCGGGTGCGACTCAATTAGTCATTGGGATGGACTCAACTGGAGAGGGAAGCAAAGCCGCTGCAATCAATCAAGCGAATGCGGACTGGCGATCGGCCCAAATGGAGGTCGAGTCCGGCGAACGATTGACATTTTCATTTGATTTCATGTTCAGTGGCGTGCCAAGCGGAAGCCGGTTCCGCGCCGATGCACGATTTTTTACCGAATCGAACAACTTCGTCGGCGAGACAGTCCAATTTCTGGATGCCGCCAATTACGAAGCTGGCGTCTGGCACAACTTCACGACCACCGCCGTCGTTCCGGCCGGCGCGTCGGTCGGCGATATCCGGTTCAGCACCTTCTTCGGGCCGTTCGCCGCCGGCCAGGTTCTCATCGACGATGTCCAACTGCTTAGAAACATGCCGATCTCCGGCGACTATAACGCTGACCGAATGGTCGATGCGGCGGATTATATAGTTTGGCGTAAGGCGTTTGGCAGAAATGTAGTCCCTGGCCTGAGTGCCGATGGGAATCACGATGGCACAGTCAATGAAGAAGACTACGCCGTC
>DATFGJ010000285.1:0-3437 GCA_035249585.1 Lacipirellulaceae bacterium | reverse complement strand
CTCATGCGTCCGTCGTGGGCCGGGAGAATACGGCACGACAAACAGCCGGTCAAGGCTGATTTGTCGGCCCGCTATTTGGACGTGCATGCAACCTGTAACAGTACGGGTATCAGGGTTTTCCGCCGCGGCGCAACACGGGCGGCGCGGGTTATCCCCACAACCCAACGTGTTACTTTAGCCTGAGATTTCCGGCTACAGAATCGACCCGCACGGCTCCAGCCGGACCCGTATAGAACCGCATCTAGTGCAAATCGGCCAGCGCTTGGATTGTCGCTCGGCCGCTTGTTGTCGTAACGACAATTACTACCGGCGCGACAAGAACCGTCCGCTGCCGCTTCGGTTGAGAACCGCGCATCAAAGGTGAGAAACGGCACGATTGCCGCCAGTGTTGATCATACTTACGTTGAGAGATTCATTGCACTTTTACAACCGGAGTTGGGCCACGCGTGATAGGGCATATGGTTTGCACTCTTTCGCTGTCCATATGACGGCTCAACAATGACGCACCCCTGCGGACAGAGGATTCAACTATGGCACAACAGGTTCCTGTTGAGGACGCAGCGCAATTACTCGGGCGCAAGACGGACGACGTCACGGAAATTGTTTCGGATGTGGCGTATCGACGCCTGGGGATTGTCAATGTTATGTATTGTGGCGATCCTTCGGCGGAAGATGGCCGCTGGGTATTAATTGATGCCGGCGTAGCCGGCACGGCGCGCGCCATTGAGCGCAGCGCCGAAAGCCGCTTCGGCCGCGCCGCTCGGCCCGCGGCCATCGTGCTCACGCACGGGCATTTCGATCACGTCGGCGCATTGTCGGAATTGGCCGAGAAATGGAATGTGCCCATCTATGCGCATCCGCTCGAGCATCCGTATTTGGATGGTAGCCAGTCGTATCCGCCCCCCGACCCAAGCGTTGGCGGAGGATTGATGTCGACACTCTCGCGGTTCTATCCGCGAGGGCCTATCGATGTGAGCGCGTGGCTGGCTGAGCTGCCCGCCGACGGTTGTGTGCCCGCGATGCCGGGCTGGCAATGGATTCACACTCCCGGCCACACGCGCGGACACGTATCGCTTTGGCGCGAGTTGGACCGCACTCTCATTGTTGGCGACGCGTTTGTCACCACGGCGCAGGAGTCGGCTTACTCCGTGCTCACTCAGAAGCCGGAGCTCCACGGCCCGCCGATGTACTACACGACCGATTGGGATAACGCGCGGGCCTCGGTCGAGCGGCTCGCCGCGCTAAAGCCGGAAACAATCATCACGGGCCATGGCCCGCCGATGCACGGCCCGGCCATGCGCGAAGCGCTCGACACGCTGGCCCGCGAGTTCGACCACGTGGCCATACCCAAGCAAGGCCGCTACGTCGACGCACCAAAGCGGCCGAGATAATGCTACCAACGAATATCAGTGCTCTGCGGGTTTTTCGGCAAGCTTCACGAACTCGGTAGCCGCTCTTCGACTTCCCGCCAGAAGTCTGCCAGTTGAATCTCGACCTCGGGAAGACGAGATGACTGGTAGCGGTCATTCACTGGAGAGTGAACGGTGAATCGGTCGCCCTCATTGATAAGAAATTCGAAGAGCTGCGTCTCTGGATCGACGATCCAATATTCACCGACGCCAAATCGCGCATATATGTCGAGCTTTTCGACTCGATCACGACGGCTGGTGCCTGAGATAATCTCTATAACTAAATCTGGCGCGCCTTCGACACGCTGCCTTATGATTCCACGGCGTTGTTGCGTTATATACAACAAGTCGGGCTGCAGTATTGTGTCATCGGAGAAGACTACGTCCATTGGCGCGAACAACACGACCCCGCCAGAATTCCTCGCGATCCGCAGAAAATGCTCTGAAAGCAACAAGAGGACTATTTGATGTCGAGGAATTGGACTGGGTGACACAACAAACCTTCCCTTGATAAGCTCGATCGGAGCGCCTTCCGGCAATTGCCAGTAATCGGCCGCGCGGTAGGGCCCCACGTCGCTGAAGGGGGAGAATGCTTCAAACGATTCGAAGTGGAAAGTCGTGGTGCTCATGGGCCCGATTATAGCCGCGGTCGGCTGAAGCCGCCAATATTCTACTTGACATACGAATTGCTCCTGCAGCGCCTGCACCTTGCTTGTCCTTTTCACGCCGCTGGTCAATGTCGTTGACTGCGACAGCGGAATTCAGGCGAAACGAAGTCGTTCACCTTTCCGCCAGCCGCTTGATATGCCGCAGCACACGATGGTGAATGCGGTGCACGATCCAGTCGGTCCAGATTGTCCAATACGCGTGCGGCCGAATATCCAGCGTGTACCAGGTGCGGCCGACGAGGCGCGTGCGGCCGCCGGGCAGTTTCACGAGCTCGAATTCGCCTCGCGTGGAACGAAACGCGCTATCCAAGTGCGGCGGGTGAATGTGGCGATAGGGCGTTAGCTCGAACATGGGCGCCGGCTGCTCGCGCACGTCGAACGCCAGCCGCTGCGGCGCGTCCCAAGCCGTAATCGGCTCGATGAACCTGCCCGTCGTGAAGACGCACTCGCGCGTCGCGCCGACTCCGTCGCCGGTAATCCGGGCACCGGTCGGGCAGGAAATCCCAAGTCGGAAAAACCAATCGGGACGCTCCTCAATTTCCGGAAACGCGATGACTTGCCGCCACACGTCGGCCGGCGGCGCGTCGATTTCAATGCTGCCGGCCACGACAAACTCGCTGGATGATGGTAATCGCGATTCGACGGCGGCCAGCAGCGGCAGGATGCAAAGGCAGCTGACCAACCCTTGAACGTTCCGCCGCCGGCGATCCGCCAGAAACTTGCCCAAGGGCGCGCCAAGCGCCGCCAGCGGCAACATGATCGGCGCTGCCATGACCAGGCAAATGGCGCCTTCAATTGCAAACAATAACAACCCCACGCTGCTGAAAAACACCGACGCAATTGCCACGCCCAGCGTTACACTCCAGCTGCGCGAAGCCCGCAAATTGACAAGGTAACTTGAGGCAGTGCCGGTCATGAGCGGCGTGCCGAAAAACAGCACCGCGCCATAACTGTTGAGCATGTAAATGCTGGCCTGGATCACAACGGACGCGTAAAGCGCGCCGATCGCGAGGCCTCCGATTACCGACCAAACAGAAGCCGTGACATCCTCGACGCTCGCCTTCGTAGATTGGCTAGCGACTTCCGGCAATTCGTGTTCGTAAGCCGACGACGGCAAACATGCCAACAGAAGCATCGTCGGAATATTCGCGAGTGGAACTAACATCCACAATCCGTGCCAGGGCGAAGTGCCCGCATCGATTGAGCGCCGCACGCTCATTGACAACGCAATCCACAGGAACGGAAGCGTCCAAAACACCCAAGCCAGGCCGAACCATTCCGGCGCGCCCTGTGCGAATCGTTCACGAGCGCTGATGAAAGGGTGCAGAAAATCCAGCGGCGTGTAAACGAGCCCGGTCAA
>DATFGJ010000284.1:0-2969 GCA_035249585.1 Lacipirellulaceae bacterium | reverse complement strand
TCGTGGTGACGCGGCTCGGCGGCGTTTGGATAGAATAATTTGCGACTTTGGTGGGCAGTGCTCACAGTACGGACTCAGACGCGGAGCGTCGAAGAATCGTTCCCGACGGGCGCGGGAACGAGGGAATGAACTTCCATGGCTAAGTGTCATGCTTGTAAACGCGAGTTGGATCAGTCGTCACTCGAGGCCAACCGATGTTCCCATTGCGGCGCCCCGGTTCGCAAGATCTCGCAGCGCACGATCGACGACAAGCGGAATCTCCGCGATCTATTGAGCGAAAAGCAGGATGAAAGCCCGGACGACCTTTCCAGCCAGGCCACACGGCTGATTCTGCCGTCCGACGTCAGCCACGGACAGACGATTGAACAGGGCCGCCCCGATACGGCCGATGATCTGGCTCATGAACGAGAAGCTGCGCAGCAATCCGGCAGACCGAGTGACCCGGAGCGCCGCAGCCCCACGGTAGGCGATCAATCGGACCTGACGATGGAGTTCCAGCCGCCCGGCGATATAGGCCAGCCCGCTGACGAGGCCGAAGAGTCGTCGCGCCGCTCAACGCATACGGTTCAGAAAGACGCCACGATCGATCTGGACATAACGCCGGCCGAAGCCCAAACACTCGACTCGCAGTGGCAGGGCACTTTCGATCTGGGTACCGGCCAAGGGCAAACCATCCGGCAGAAAGAAACCGTGAGCGGTTTTCGCTCGTCGCTGCCTGTGAAGTCGCGCTACATTCGCGAGAAGCGCAAAGCGGCCGGGCTCCCGCCCAAAACGCCAGCCGACGTCCCCGATTACGAGCTTTTGGATATCATCGGCGAAGGCGGCATGGGCGTGGTGTACGCAGCACATCAATCGTCGATCGCGCGCACCGTTGCCGTGAAGATGCTCAAGCCCTCGGCCAAGATGCGCGAGGACCAGCGCGACAAGTTCATCTCCGAAGCGGTCGTCACCGGCGAATTGGACCACCCGAATATCGTGCCCATTTACGACTTGGGCGCGAACGACGAAGGCGCGCTGTTCTATTCGATGAAGCGCGTGCGCGGCACGCCCTGGGACAAGGTGCTGCATAAAAAGCAGCTCGACGCAAACTTAAGCATCTTGATGCGCGTGGCCGACGCGGTTGCTTTCGCCCATGCGGGCGGCGTGATTCACCGCGACTTGAAGCCAGAGAACGTCATGCTCGGCGATTTCGGCGAGGTGCTGGTGATGGACTGGGGCCTCGCGCGGATCACGCCCGAATTCGCCCACGTCGACACCGTATTTCAGGCCGACAGCCTGGGCGGTACGCCGGCGTACATGGCCCCAGAGATGGCGCGCGGACCGGTCGAGCGCATCAACAAGACGAGCGATATCTACCTGCTGGGGGCGATGCTCTACGAGATCATCGGCGGCGTGCCGCCCCACTCAGGCCGCGACGTCATGCAGTGCCTCATGGCCGCGTCGCAGAACCGCATCGACCCGATTCGTTACGAGGGCGAGCTCAAAGAAATCGCCCTCAAAGCGATGGCCACGCGGCAGGAGGACCGGTACCAGACCGTCAAGGAATTCCAGGCGGCGATCGCCATCTACCAATCTCACTCTGAAAGCCTGGTCCTCACGGCGCACTCGAATCAGAACTTGCAAAAGGCACGTGAGTCGGGCGATTACCAGCTGTTTGCCCGTGCCCTGTACGGCTTCCAGGAATCGCTCACGCTGTGGGATGCCAATCAGCGCGCGAAGTCGCTCCTCGCCGAAACGCAACGCGATTACGCTGACGCGGCGCTCAAAAAAGGCGACCTCGACCTGGCCGCTTCGCTGCTTCAACCCGGCCACGCCGACCATCAGCCGCTGATCAAGAGAATCGAAGCGGCCCGCGCCGAGCGCGACGCTCGGCAGCGGCGCTTGCGCATGGCCAGGCGGGCCGTCGTCGGGCTGGTGGCACTCGTCGTCGCGTCAGTGACGACCGGCCTGGTGCTTGTAAACATCCAGCGCAACAAGGCCGTCGCCGCACAGAAAGAGGCGGAAAAACAGCGCGGCATTGCCGAAGAGCAGCGCGGCGTCGCGGAGGATCGCCGCGAAGAGGCCGAGGAGCAGCGCGGCATCGCGCAGACCGAGCGCGATCGGGCCAATGAACAGGCGGAGATCGCTAAAACAGAGCGCGACAACGCCAAGACGCAGGAGGCAATTGCGGTCGAGCAACGAGGCATCGCCGAGGACGCGAAAGAAGCGGAAGAGTACGAGTCATATGTCGCGCAGATCGGCCTGGCGTCGGCAAAAATCGATGAGAATGCTTACGACTATGCTTTGCAACTGCTGGAAGAAAGCCAGCCGGCTTTGCGCAACTGGGAGTGGGGCCGGCTCGTGCATTTGTGCCGGCTGAGCACACCCTTTAACACCGGCGGCCCGGTGCAGGCCGTCGCCTATTCTCCGAACGGCAACTCATTCGCCACAGGCGGTTTGAACGGCGAGGTCGCGATCCGCGACGCCGCCAGCGGCGCCGTTCGGCATTCGGCCAAGCACGAGCAAGCTGTGCTTACGCTTGCGTATTCGCCCGATGGGCGCTTTCTCGCCACTGGCATGAATGACGGCACGATTAAGGTTCAGCCGCTCGGCGCCGAAGGCCTGCCGCTCGAGGACCGGGAAGCCGCCGCATGGAAGGGCCATGCCGACGGCGTGCTGACAGTGCGATTCTCGCCCGATGGCCAACAACTGCTCACCGGCTCGCTCGATAACACGGCGCGCCTTTGGGATTTGGCTTCAGGCCGTGAAATCCAGAATCTCATCGGCCACACCTGGTGGGTATGGGCGGCCGAGTTCTCGCCGGACGGCAACCGCATCGTTACGGCCGGCCAGGATGGAAAGGCGATTGTGTGGGAGAAGCAGGGAGCCGGGAGCAAGGAGCAGGCAACAGGGAGTGGGGAGCGGGGAGTCGGAAATGATCAACGGATAGCTGCTCCAAGCTCCGTGCTCCAAGCTCCAAGCTACTATAT
>DATFGJ010000283.1:0-3266 GCA_035249585.1 Lacipirellulaceae bacterium | reverse complement strand
ATGAACGCCGGAGTATCGACGGCGCCGTGCGGCGTGGTGAACGTCGCTGCGCGTGCGGCGGAAGTCGCATCAACATGCCGCACATGAAACGAAAACGCCATGGAGTACGGCGGGTACGAGCACCCGCCCTACGACTTCAGTCGCCACCAGGCGACGAGGAACAGGACGCCGAACAGCAAATCCACCAGTCCCGCGCCCAACACCGCCATCGGGACGCGTTTCGCCGCATACAGCGCGATCGTGGCCGCCGCGAAGCTCAGCTTTTCTACCGCCGAGGGCAGCATCATCGGCCGGAATCGCACAGGGTCGCTGCCGATGATCAAAAACGCGATCTGCCAAGCGAGCCCGACGCCGATAAAACCGTAAAAAAATTCGGGGTGCGTGATCGGCGGAGGATGATGGCGGCCCACCGTCTCCTCCAGGAAGTAATGCGGCGTAAGGACCGCAAGGCCCCAAATCCCGGAGACGAGGAACAGCCAGCGCGCGAATGCCATGCGGGCCCACCGATCAGTCGCCGCGGAGCTTCAGGTTTTGAATCGCGAGCTTCTCGCGCACTTCGTTCAGGCTGGTGACGCCGAAGTTCTTGCACTCCAAAAGGTCGTCGCCCGTGCGCCGAACCAGCTCGCCGATCGTGGACAGGCCAAGCCGGACCATGCACTTGCGGGCACGCACCGAGAGGTTCAAATCGGCAATCGGCCGGTCCAACAGTGCCCGCTCATCCGGCGAGAGCAGCTCGGGGTCGTATGCCGGCTCTTCCTCGCGGATCTGGTCGGCGAATTGGCCAAGCTCCAGGCCCTTGGACTGCAGCATGTCGCGGATTTCCACGAGCGACGTCTCGCCAAAATTCTTGCTCGCCAAGAGGTCTTGCTCGCTAGTGCGCGTGAGGTCGCCGAGCGTCATGATGCCCATCTTCTGCAGGCAATTCCGGCTGCGCACCGAGAGCTCGAAATCGGTGACCGGGATGCTGAGGATCTGGCTAAGCCGGTCCTGGCGGCGACGCGCGTCTTCGTCGTAGTACATGTCGCGCGAAGCGTCGGCGTCTTTGAAGAACAAGCGGGCGCGCGGGTGATCGGGAAAGACATCCAGGATTCGGCGGTAGCACTGGCGCGCCTTTTCGTAGTGCTGCATGTCTTCATACAGCACACCGAGGTTCAGCAGCGTGCCGACGTGCGTGGGGAACTGAGTTGCCGCACGCTCGTACAGATCGCGGGCATAGTTGTCATTGCCATGCCGGTCGTTCTCGAGCGCCAGTCCGAACAATGCGCCCGCATGGTTCCCGTCGGCGGCAACGGCGCGCTCCAAGAGCGCAACTACTTCGCTCGGGTTGCCGCCCAACGCCGAAACGGTTGCGGCCCGCTGATACAAGTATTCGGCCGTTTGCTCGACCGCGCCCGAGAGCCGGTTGAGCACTTCGAGCGCCTCTTGGGCGCGGTTGTTGTAGCGCAGGGCCTCGGCCTTCGCCAGCGCCACCTGATCGCGCGAGTAGCCGGCCCGCTCGGCCGATTCGTAGGCCGTAAGCGCCTCGGCATACCGATCGAGCGCGAGATACGCTTTCCCCAGGTAAAAATGGGTGAGCGCCCCGCCGTCGCTGTGGGCCAGCGTGTCGACCGCGTCGCTGTAGCGGCCGAGCAAATACAGGCACACGCCCAAGCGGGCGTTCGTGGCCGGGCTGCGACTCGGTTGCTCTTCCAACTCGGCGGCCGCTTCGCGCAGCTCGCGGTAATTCGAATAGCTTTTGCCGATCGCGGATGTGATCTGCACAATCTCATTCGGCCCGAATGCCGAGGGCGAGAGAACGATTTGCTTTACGACGGATTCTGTACCAATCGACATGCGGAAAAACTCCTAGCTGTAGGTCAGGCTTTCGAGCCTGACAGTTTTATTCTGCGTATTGTAGTAGGTCAGGCCTTCGAGCCTGACGCCCCTATTTGTGTCAGGCTTGAAAGCCTGACCTACGAAGAGCCAGCGGTCGGAGTCGAACCGACAACCCCCGCATTACGAATGCGGTGCTCTGCCAATTGAAGCTACGCTGGCGGGCATGGACCCGGTCTGGGTCGAATCGAGTATTGTATCGCCCAACCCCCGGTGCGATCAATCGCAGCGCTAAGTCGTAATAGGTGGCATGGCCAAAGGCCGGCAATTACAATAGCCGCGTCGCGGCGGCTGTCCGCTGACGCGGGTAATACAACTACCTCTTGGAAATTCTACTCGACACATGTCTCGCCTCTTTTGCCTCGCTTGCAACTTGGTTTTGCTCGCCGTGTTGTTTCCGGTTTGCGTCTATGCACAAGTAAATGAGCGGCCGCTCGACGTGCAGGTTGTCCCCGCCTTCCCAAATATCGAGTGGCCGGATTGGGTCACTGGGCTGGAAGCCGGCCGCCCGCAGGATCCGCGGCCGCTTTTGATCACGGGCGCCGGTGACGGCACGAATCGCATTTTCGTCGTCTCACAGTATGGCTCGATTCACGTCTTCCCGAACGATCCGGAGACGAGCGAGCTTAAGACGTTTCTCGATATTCGCGATCGCGTCCAGTACCACCACAAGGAGAACGAAGAGGGTTTGCTTGGACTGGCTTTCCATCCGAAATACAAGGAGAACGGCGAGTTCTTCGTTTATTACTCGATCAAGCGTGAGCCCAATCCGCATACGACCGCGATCTCGCGTTTTCGTGTTTCGAAGGACGACCCCAATCGGGCCGATCCGGACAGCGAGGAGATGCTGATCCAAATCCCGCAGCCGTATTGGAACCACAAGGGCGGGACGATTGTGTTCGGACCGGACGGGTACCTTTATGTTGGCTTGGGCGACGGTGGCTCAGCGAACGACCCGCATGGCAACGGTCAGAATCTGGGCACGCTGCTGGGCAGCATTTTGCGAATCGACGTCGACAATAAAGACCCCGGCTTGGAGTACGCCATTCCGAAAGACAATCCATTCGCCGGCCAGCTGGGCAAGCGCGGGGAAATCTGGGCCTACGGAATTCGCAACGTGTGGCGTATCGCGTTTGATCGCGAAACGGGCACGCTGTGGGCCGGTGACGTCGGCCAAAACCTCTGGGAAGAGATCGACATCATCGAGCGCGGCGGCAACTATGGCTGGAACATTCGCGAAGGCAAACATCCGTTCGCGCCCAACGGCCCGGTAGGCGCGCGGCTGATTGACCCCATCTGGGAATACCATCACGACGTCGGCAAGTCGATTACTGGCGGCCACGTGTATCGCGGCAAGCTCGTGCCCGAGCTGCAAGGTGCCTATCTCTATGCCG
>DATFGJ010000282.1:0-3629 GCA_035249585.1 Lacipirellulaceae bacterium | reverse complement strand
CTCGTTGTTTGACAATTAGGCATAAGGCATCAGGCGTAACTCGTTACCGCCCGGCGGGTACGCTATGCGCCTGGCTCGCCGCTGACGACTGAAGCGGATGGCTGACCGCGACGAGTTTCGCCCCACCTGAGGAGGTTTTGTCCCACCCCCTGGGCGAAACTCAGTCCGTTTCGCCCCACTGCCACACTCCAACTGGCAATCCTCAAACGACTTGCAGCGAGCGAGTGGGGCGAAACCGGCCGAGTTTCGCCCCACGAAAAAAAGAAAAAAATTTTGGTGGGGCGAAAATCACCAGCGGCGCCGGCCGGGCGTTGTCGTCTACGGGCCGCACACAGGTGTCAGCCCGAGGTGCGACTCCCTAAAACCGTTGCCGCCAATTGTGAGCCATTGACGCTCACGAAATCAACCAATGTCGTTGCGGCGATCCCCGCGCAGGGTGCCACTCGCCGCGGCGAGTGCCTTGATGAGCATCGACGAATCGCCGTCGATACGAATCGAGCGCTCGGGTGCCACTGGCTTTGCCAGTGCCGTGTGGAGCACTTGCGAATTGTAATCGGTTCGAGTCGAGCACAAATCAGCTTGCGGTCGAGTTGAACTGCAGGAAACTCGATGAGATTTCGAGCCGCAAGCCGCTGGCACGTACGGTACTCGCCGCGGCGAGTGGCACCAATGCACTACCTTGTCAACCTGCGGCCTATCCGCAATGATTATTGTTCACGCACCCCTAGCTCAACTGGATAGAGCATCGGACTACGAATCCGAAGGTTAGAGGTTCGAATCCTCTGGGGTGTGCTTCTCGGATGCGGCCTGTTCGTTCGTGCTCGTGCCGAGGCAGTACGCTGTCACGCGCCACTTCTCATTGCAAACATCGGCACTGCTGGACAAGCCAGCAGTGGCACCCAGACAGAGTAAAAGCCCAAAGCGAAAACCTAGCTGGAGATTCTTACGATGGACCAAAGCGATCACACGAACAAACTGCTGGCGGAAATTCGCGATGCGATCAAGGAGGGCGCCACGACGCGCCACCGCGACAGCGAGCGGCTTATCGAGCAGCTCACCAAGCTTCGCGAGGCACTGTCGGGCGGCTTGGAAAGACCCAAGCGAGAGCCCAAGCCGCTTATCGATCGGCCAAAAAAGCCGCGCAAGACGCGCGTGCGGAAGTAATACGCAAATTGGTCTCACGCAGAGGCGCAGAGGACGCGGAGACATTCGGCAGGAAAGGCTCGAATGGTTTTTTGGAACACCAATCTTCACTAATCTACACTAATCGCTATTCGTGTTAATTAGTGAAGATTAGCGTTTCCCGAACTCTGCGCTCTCTGCGCCTGGTGCGTGATGTTTTGACGTAGGCCCCTTCCTCATCTAGCGCTTAGCGAGACGAAGACTATGAACAAGCACTACCGAAACTGGCCGGCGGCGTATCTTGCAGCTTGTCTCTGTTGTGCAGCGACGGGTACGCTGGGCGCGCAGGAGCTGCCAACGGTTCGGAATGTCGAGCTGCAGCCGCTTTCGGCGCAGGTGGGGCGCGTCGTCCAGGCGCTGGAGCTGGCCGGCTCGCCGCTATCGCCGGACGAGCGCGAGGCACTTCGAAGGGCGCTTGCGGAATCCAACTCTGAGGCGGCGATTGAACGCATTCAAGCCGTTCTCGATCCGCTTTGTATCGCGGGCGTGCACGTGAACCCCGAGAGCCGCGTCAAAGTGCAGGCCGGGCCGGCGGCAAAGGAGCTGATCGAGCAAGGTTGGCGCGTGTTCTTGGTGAAAGTGCACAACGAAGCCGGTGTGACGGCGCGCTTGCGCTGCAACAGCCCCAATGCTGAGCGGATTCACGACACGGACAACAGCGCGGAGCCGCCGAATCCGATCAGCCGGCAGGATGTAGCGAACCGCTGGCTGGACATCAGCCTGTTCAGTTCGGCGCCGCTTAACGAGCGGCTGTCCGGATTGGCTCTGGAATACAGGGTCCTTGAGCTGTTCAGCCGCGACCGCGGCCGTCGCGAAGCGAGACTGGCGTTCGATGTGGGGCAGGGCACGCAGGATTTGGGTTTCCGCAATGAGGTCAACTTACTTTTCGAGTGCAGCGCGAGCGAACGCGTGAAGCTGGAAGTTTTGGACGACGACGGTACGCCGACGACGGCCCATTTTGTGTTTCGCGACGAGCGTGGCCGCGTTTACCCGGCCCGCTCGCGCCGGCTGGCGCCCGATTTCTTCTTTCACGACCAGATTTACCGGCAGCATGGCGAGACCGTGCTGCTTCCGGCTGGAAAATATCATGTGACATTCACGCGCGGGCCGGAGTACCGTGTCCTGGAGCGCGACATCGAAGTGCCGGCCGGCGGCGAGCACACCGAGCGCTTCGAGTTGAAGCGCTGGATCAACCTGGCCGCAGCCGGCTGGTTTTCCGGCGATCATCACGTGCATGCGGCCGGGTGCGCGCATTATTCGTCGCCCACCCAAGGCGTCGAGCCGGCCGACATGATGCGGCACATCTTGGGCGAGGACCTCAACGTCGGCTGCGTGCTCACGTGGGGGCCGTGCTGGTATCATCAGAAACAATTCTTCGATGGCAAGGTGCACGAGCTATCCACGCCGGACAACCTCATGCGCTACGACGTCGAGGTGTCGGGCTTCCCCAGCTCGCACGCCGGGCACCTGGTTCTTTTGCGGCTCAAGGAAGACGACTATCCCGGCACGCAGCGAATCGAAGACTGGCCGAGCTGGGATTTGCCGGTCCTGAAATGGGCCAAGGAGCAAGGCGGCGTCGTCGGCTTCGCGCACAGCGGCTGGGGCCTGCAGGTCGCGTCGAAAACGCTGCCCACCTATGACATGCCGCCGTTTGACGGCATCGGCGCGAACGAGTACATCGTCGACGTGGCCCACGGCGCCTGCGATTTCATTTCGTCGGTCGACACGCCATTCGTGTGGGAGATCAACATCTGGTACCACACGCTCAACTGCGGATTCGATGCGCGGATCAGCGGCGAAACCGACTTCCCATGTATTTATGGCGAGCGAGTGGGCTTAGGACGCGTGTACGTGAAGATGCGGCCGGACGAACCGCTGGATTTCGATCATTGGGTGGATGGGGTGCGTGACGGGCGCAGCTATTGTTGCGACGGCTTCACGCACCTGGTCGATTTCGAGGTCAACGACCTCGGCGTCGGACAGCCGGGCGACAACGGACGCGCGAGTTATCTGGCGGCGAAAAAGGGCGATAAACTCACGATTCGCTGCAAGGCGGCTGGCTGGCTTGATGAAGAGCCGAAGGCGGGCATCGCGTCGCGCGACCTCGATGAGCAGCCGTATTGGCATATCGAGCGCGCACGCGTGCCGGGCACGCGGCAGGTGCCGGTGGAGCTGATCGTCAATGGCCACGCCGTCGATAAACAGTTAATCGAGGCCGACGGCAGCGTGCACGATTTGGAATTTGAATACACGCCCGACCGTTCGAGCTGGGTGGCGATCCGCGTGTTTCCGGCCGCACACACCAACCCTGTCTTTGTGGAGGTCGACGGCGCGCCGATTCGCGCGAGCAAGCGCAGCGCGCAGTGGTGCCTGGACGCGGTCGACCGCTGCTGGGAATCGAAGTCGCCGGCAATCCGCGAAAGCGAACGCGAGGCAGCCCAGGACGC
>DATFGJ010000281.1:0-4379 GCA_035249585.1 Lacipirellulaceae bacterium | reverse complement strand
TCGAGCAAAAGTGTATCGGTATGTTCGAGGAACAAACACAAGATGACATACTGTTCGACCGCCTAGTCGACGGCGAGCTTTCGAGCGCCGAGCGGCGACGGCTTTTGGCGTCGCTCGACGATCAGCCCGGGGGCTGGCGTCGCTGCGCGCTGGCGTTTTTAGAGGCCCAGTCATGGAGCGAAGGGCTCGGCGAAATGGTGCGAGAGCCGGCGGCACGACAATCGGCGGTTGAACAGAACAGCGTTGTGCGGGTTGTGCCCCCGTCGCCGCCTGAAGACAAGCAGCGCGGCTTCGCATGGGTAGCAATTGCGGCCGCGTTGCTGGCGGCGTTCACCTTTGGGCTGATGTGGCGAAGCGGTACCCCGGTCGCCGTGAACGACCGAGGTCAGCCCGATGCGAAAATCGCCGAAGTCATTCCGCCGCCATCATTCCAATCGCCGGGTGCACCTGACGCCCTGACGCTTTGGGTGCGCGACGATACAGGCAATCCACGGCCGCTGCGCGTGCCATTGGTGGATGCCGGCACGCTCGATCAGCAGCTTGGCCTTCAATTTCAGACCGGTCTACCTGCCGACGTGCGCGACCGGCTGCAGGACCGCGGCTTCGACGTTCAATCGAAGCGCCGCTACGCGCCGCTATGGCTGGAGAACGGCCGGCCCATGATTGTGCCGGTGGAAGATACGAGGATCGTTCCCGTGAGTCAGAGTGTGTATTGAACCGCAGTCGACGTCGCTGACGCCGACTTGAATCGTGGCCGTCCTCACAGAGGCCGGCCACAGAAAGGAAAACTTAACCCCAGGAGAAGAGAACCATGTCACACAATTATTTACGCGGCGCCGTAGGCTTGGTCCTCGCAATTGCCGCGGCAATCGGCACCGCGGCGCTTGTCCAGGCCCAAGAGGACGAGTCACAAAACGAAGGCCGCGTCGTTCAGATCGGCCGCGCGGACGAGGAGTCCGAGAAATCAGGACGCACTGCAAACGGTGAGCAAAATGGCGGTTTAGTCGAAGAGCCGGATGTGCCCCACTACTGGATCGGCTTGCTTGGCGGTGCGATCCCCGACGACCACCCGCTGCGCGCTCACTTGGATCTTCCGGCCGACCAGGGCCTGCTCGTGGCCGACATCGTGCCCAATAGCCCCGCGTCGAAGGCTGGTCTCAAGAAGCACGACATCTTGCTCAAAGCCAACGATACGGTGCTGAAGGAAATGGGCGATCTCGTGGAACTGGTCACAACCGAGGGCGAAAAGAAAGGCCAGATCACCGTGGAAGTTTTTCGTGGCGGCGAGCGTGAGACTGTTTACGTCACACCCGAGGAGCGGCCGGCGGACGCACAGGTTTCAACCGGCGGTTTCGGCGACGGTAGCTTTCAAGGCGGCGCCGGATTGCCGGAAGAGTTTCAAGGTCTCTTCGGCCAGCTGCAGCGTGGTCAGAGACCGTTTAACTTCCGCAACTTCGGCCCCGGCGTGATTGTCGGTCAACCTGGAATGATGAACATTCCCAATGGCCAAATCTCGGTCAGCATTGACAAGAAACAAGGCCAGCCGACCGAAATCACCGTGAAGCGCGGCGATGAAACGTGGAAGATTGTCGGCGATGATCCGGAGGCGCTCGAAAAGCTGCCGAACGACCTGCGGCCATTCGTCGAGCGGATGCTCCACGGCGGCTCGCCTGTCGGCTTCGATTTCCAAATGCCAAACATGGAACGCTTGGAGCGACGCGGCTTCGGCGACGACCGGCTCAGCGAGCGGCTCGAAGAAATGGAGCGGCGCATGGAAGAGCTGCAGCGCCGGCTTTTGGGTCCGAACGGCGAGAATGGCGATCAGCCCGAAGCTGAAGAAACTGAACAGCAGGAGGCGAACTGAACCCTGCCCGGTCCAAAGGTCCCCCAGCCTTTAGGCCGCGTAATGGCCGGGCCGCGCGCAAGGGCGCGCCGCCCGGCTTTCTTTTTTTGTAGCAGGCACACTCCGTGTGCCGTTACTGGACTTGAGCACGCTCCACGATGCAGCTACGGCACACGGAGTGTCCCTGCTACATTCAGCACTTGATCATCAGCAAGAAGCTGCGATTCCAGCTCCGCATACGGCACTGCCCGCACGGCAATATTCTTGTCGATCGCAATGCTCGCCGCCGTGGCCGCCGATTGGCCCAGGATCATAAACACCGGCTCCATGCGGATCGAGCCGTAAGCGATGTGTGAGGCGGACAAGCACACCGGCACCAGCAGATTGCTGCACTGCTCATCTTTAGGCACGATCGAGCGGTAGCTGATCGGGTACGGCTTGAAGCCGTGCACTTGCACGTCTCCCTCGTTCTCCACGCGGCCGTCCGGTGTGACGTACCTCTGGCAGTTGTGGCTGTCCATTCCGTAGGCGCCCATCCCGACGGAATCCCCCACAACCTGCGAGCCACGGCAGTTATGCTCTGTCATTACATACGCCCCTGTCATGCGGCGGGCCTCGCGCACATAGAGCTGAGTCGGCCAGTTGTCATTCTCAACAAATTCATCAGCGGCCAGGCCCAACCGCTGGAACTCGTCGCGCACCTTTTTTGGAACACGCTCATGATTGGCGAGCGTCCACATCAGCCCCTGCTGATACGAAACATGATCGGCGACGATCGCCTGGCGCTTTTCGTAATCGGCGTCGGGATAGTCATAGTTGCCGCCGATGTAATCCGTCGAGAACGCGTGGTTGTTGTTAGTATCAGTCTTGCGATTGGGCATCCACACCGGGTTCCATGGCGCGCGGGTATCACCGGCTTCAAAGTTGCGCAACAAGAGCTCGTAGCGCGACTCGTCATAATTGGCTGGCTTGGGCCACGGGCGGCGGTTCGCTGCGACGTCGGTCGTGCAAAGCCGGTAGCAGTATGCCTGTACGCAGCGGTCACCCGAGCCGTCCGGCGGCAGCTTCTTCACCTGAATGCCCCATACCAAACCTGAGGCCGGGTCGCCCGGCTTCACGAATGGATCGACCTGGTGCGTGAAGCGATGATTTTTGACATTGAGCTTCGGCTGCACACCGCCCAGCGTCTCGCCGTAAACGTCATTGGCCTCGCGGCCAACGTGATACTCCACGCCGGCGGCCGCCATCAGGTCGCCTTCGTATGTCGCGTCGATGAACATACGCGCATGGAACCGCCGCCCAGATTCCATTGTGATCGACTCAATCCGTGAGCCGTCTTTCTTAACTCCGCCTTTGCGATCGAGGCGTTCGTTCATGATCGGCTCGATATCGGCCTCGGCCAGCATTCCGCGATAGACCTGCGTGGCCACGTGTGGCTCGAAAGTCCACATCGTGTCGTCGCGCGGGTTATAGCGCGGGTTGCGGGCATTGTGCTTGTCGCGAGTTTCGTGCACCCAGGCGTCGTCGTTTTGATAGTAGCGATGAATGCGGCGATAAAACTCTCGCGACAATCCGCCAATTACATGCTTATTACCGATGTCGGTTGCACCCAGGCCGCCCGTGGTGAGGCCGCCCAAGTGGTTTGATGGCTCGACGAGTGCCACGCGCAATCCAATGCGTTTTGTTTGGATCGCTGCGATGATGCCGGCTGAAGTCCCGCCATAAACGACGACGTCGAAAGTGTTGTCCGTGGCCTGATAGGCTGAGCCGTCGGCCCCTCGCATACCGGATTCCAGCGAGACTGGCCGGCCGCCCTGCCGCTTGCTTACGCCGGCCGCTTCCATGAACGCAAACATCTCAATCGTTTCTTCGCGGCTGACCGGCTCTTCGCGCGAAATGAAAAAAGTGCAAATCTTCTCAATGAGTGGGCCGTAGCCGGAAAAGCCCGCGCGATGGGCGACGGATTTAGTGCCAAACAGCGTGGCGGCGTACGCCCCGCCATGTTTCAAGCCCCGGTACGTACCGATGCGGCCGTCGCTCCACTTGCCCGTGACGACCGTTGAAGACTCTGTATCGGTGCGCGTCAGGGTTTCGCAGCCTGGGCCGAGGATCGTATACAGCGCTTCGACACCGTGCACGCCATACCAGAACAAGTCGGGATGGCTCGGCTCGACGTGCATCGGGCTTAATGTCTCGCAGCCGACCACGTCGCCGACCGATTTGTCCGCCGCGAGCGCTTGGACTTCGTCGCAGAATCGAAGAGCCGACGATGTAAAACATGGCGTCTTGGTCTCATCCGCGTGGCGGAAAATCGCGCGCACGTGGCCCAAGGAGGCGGCCGCCGGTTTGTCGATGAACACTGGCTTGCCGCGGGCGACCGCGCGAAATTGTGCGAGGTGCACGCGGCCATCGACGCTTTCCAGCAGGATGGCATCGGACCTATCGGCAACTTCTTCAATGGAGTCGACGATTTCAACGCCGCGCTCGCGAAGCTCGCGGACGAAGCCCTCGATGCGGTCGCGGCTGGCCGGAAGGT
>DATFGJ010000280.1:0-5430 GCA_035249585.1 Lacipirellulaceae bacterium | reverse complement strand
CCGCTCGTGATTCCCGAACACATCGACTACGAGCTGTGGTGCGGCCCGGCGGCGAAGGTCGACCTGTATCGGCCCAAGCTGCATTACGATTGGCATTGGGATTACAACACGGGCAACGGCGACATGGGCAACCAGGGCATTCACCAAATGGATGTTGCCCGCTGGTTCCACGGTGCGAAAACACTTTCGCCGCGCGTGGTCAGCGTCGGGGGACGGCTCGGTTACTCGGACGCCGGCAACTCGGCCAACACGCAGGTCGTGCTGCACGATTATCCGGAGTGCCCGCTCATTTTCGAAACGCGCGGTCTGCCCAAATCCAAGGCGGCCCAGAAGAACTGGGGCGACTCGATGGATAATTACAAGGGATCGCAGATCGGCGTCGTGGTCGAGTGCGAAAATGGCTACGTCGTGTCCACTTCGGACTATGGGAGAGCGGAAGCGTTCGACAAGGAAGGCAACCGGCTCGAGCGCTGGCGCGGCGGCGGCGGCCATCACGAAAACTTCCTGGCGGCCGTGAAGTCGCGAAAGAGTGAAGAGCTCAATGCCCCAGCGCTGGAGGGTCACCTGTCGAGCGCGCTGTGCCACACCGGCCAGATCTCGCACATGCTGGGCGAGCCGCGCACGGCCAAGGACATTCTGCAGTCGGTGGCCAAGAACGAGCGGCTGCGGGATTCGGTCGAGCGGATGCTCGAGCACCTGCGTGCGAACGAGGTGAACGTCGACGAGCCGGTGGTCACGGCGGGTGTCTGGCTGGAAATGGACCCCAAGACCGAGCAATTCACCAACAACTCGACGGCCAGCGACATGCTGCACCGTGCCGACCGCAAGCCGTTCGTCGTGCCCGAGATTGCGTGACGCTTTGAAGTCTCACGCAAAGGCGCCAAGGCGCAAAGTTTTTTACCACGAAGGGCACAAAGAGCACAAAGTTTGAATGAGTGAAGGCGAACTCAACAATTATCCCTTTGTGATCGTTGTGCCCTTTGGGTTCGTACATCATTCTTTGCGCCTTCGCGCCTTTGCGTGAGACATTCTTCATTAATTATTTCAACCGATGATTTACTCAACTGCTGTTCGATTTCTGTTCTGCTTGCTGTTGCTAGTGATTATGCAATCGCATGTCGACGCTGACGTGACGGCTGAGCGCAGCCAACGCGGCGTGGTGGTGAAGATCGACGGTGAGCTGTTTACCGAGTATCTCACCGAAGCAGGCGAGTCGCCGGCGTTGTGGCCGGTCATTGGCCCTACCGGCGGGGCCATGACGCGTTCCTACCCGGTTGGGCCGCGCGAAGAAGGCGAGACCGACGACCATCCGCATCACCAGTCGATTTGGTTCACGCACGATGAAGTGAATGACGCGAACTTCTGGTCCGATAACCGCAACGATCGCCGCGACGGGTCGCGCGCCCACGTGAAGCATCGCGAGTTTGATGCGGTCGAAAGCGACGGTTCGACGGCGCGCATAGTTGCCCGCAACGACTGGATGAAGGGCGACACGAAACTGTTTGAAGACGAGCGGACAATAGTTTGCGGCGTGCGCGCCAATGGCGATCGCTGGATCGATTTCACGATTACGATCAAAGCCACCGAGGGCGACGTCACGTTCGGCGACACCAAGGAAGGCACATTCGCAGTGCGCGTTGCCGACACGATGCGGCTCGAAGCCAAGAAGGGCGGCCGGATCGTCAATAGCGAAGGCCAAACCGATGATGCGGCCTGGGGCAAGCCAGCCAAGTGGGTCGATTACACGGGACCGGTCGATGGCCAGACTGTGGGTGTTGCAATCCTGAGCCATCCCGAGAGCTTCCGTCCTAACACCCGTTGGCACGTGCGCGGCTACGGACTCTTCGCGGCCAACCCGTTCGGTCACAAGGACTTTCCGAAGCCCGAGCTGGCAAAGCAAGGCGCGGTGACAATCCCCAAGGGCGACGACCTCACGCTTCGCTACCGCGTGTTGCTGCACCGCGGCGCAACAGACAAGGCGGAAATGGAAAAGGCGTTCGAGGAATTCGCCGCCAATTGAGGCATACCCCTGATCGGGTGCCGTGCTCACATCGCGTGGCAGTGCAGCAGCGGCTTGTAGACGTAATTGCGCATGAAGCGGCCCCAGAACGGCTCGGCTAACGGATGGTTCGCTCGGTTCTTCTGCTGAAGCTTTGCAACTTCCGTGGCCAGGTTTCCGCGGTAGGCAGCCAGTTGTCGCGGATACATCGTGGCAGTGACGAATTCATAGACCTTGAAGTCCTCCGCGTTCACCTCGCGGATTCGCGCGCGCATTTCATCAGAGTCGAGGTAACTCATGTCGGTGTCCTTGCGCTCGAGATCTCGCGGCCGCTGCTTGTCGCTGAGCCGGTTCACGCGGCGGTACTCGGGGCAAAAGCTCGGCTCGCCGAGCCAGTTGCTGAGCAGGATCAGCGATTCGTCAAACCGCTCAGTCAGGCCGACGAACCCGAAGCGCGTGCACAACAAGTCGATGGCTTTGTTAGCATTGGCCTCACCGGCGATCATCTTGGTTTGCCAGTTACGAACCCAATCGGCCGCCAGCCAACGCTCGAAATCCTCGCGCAGGTTTCCGTCGCCGCGGTTGAGGAAATGCGACCGGAATCGGCGTTCCGGGTCGCGCAGTACCGTGAAATACTCGATGTCGGGGCATTCGACGTGCAAGTCGGCGTAGGGCTTCACATTGTGTCCGGCGATGCCGCGCAAGTTCCGATAAAGCAGCCTCACGCGGCGCAGGTCGGCCGCGTCGACGCATGCTTTGCAATCGCGATAGTCGGCTTTTCGCTTGGCAAGCGGCAGCCGGACGTCGCAGTGCCGCGGTCCAAAGGAGCGGCGCAGGATCGTGTTCAGGCAACTGCCGGCCGTCTTTTCGATGTGCACGAATGCGTACATGGTTTCGCATCGCCGCAAGGCCCGCACCTCCAGTTAGTCTGTTGTATCGGTTTACCGGCCCGAGCGCTTGATCACGGCTCGCTCGCTAGCAGTGGCGGCATGCAGTCTCAGCACGCGGCGCGGCGTCAAGACGGGAGACGCGGGTGTCGATATGCAATAGATAGCGCAGTGGTGCGCATACTTATCTCGCCGACTCTCATCGAACAGCCAGGGGGCTTCATGGCAGCAAAACTCACCGCGCTCATTCCCTGCAAAGATGAGCGGCGGAACATTCGGCGTTGCATCGAATCGGTGCGCGCAATCGCCGACGAGATTCTGATTGCCGATTCGGGATCAACCGATGGAACGCTGGATATCGTGCGCGACATGGGTGGCTGCCGCGTTATTGAGCGCGAATACGTCAACTCGGCGGATTTCAAGAATTGGGCAATTCCGCAAGCCAGGCACGAGTGGATCCTGTTGGTGGATGCCGATGAGCGCGTCACGCCGCAATTGGCTGCCGAAGTGCGGCAATTCCTCGAGTCGCCGCCCGCGGATAAGGATGGTTTCTGGATTGACCGCGTCGGTCATTACCTGGGTTATCGGATCAATCACTGCGGGTGGAACGCGGACGCGGTGATCCGGCTATTTCGAAGGGACGTCAGCCGCTACAAGGACCGCTGGGTTCACTCCGAGATCGACTTGCCGCCGGCGCGCGTGGGCAGGCTGAAACATTCGATGCTGCACTTTACGATGTGGGATTCGGACAAGTACGTCTACAAGCTCAACCGCTACGCGAGCTGGGGAGCGCTCAATTTGCGCGACGCCGGGCACAGACCCAGCTTCTTTTCCATGTTGACCCGCGCGCCGCTTCGCTTCCTGCAACTGTACTTTCTGCGGCTGGGATTTCTGGACGGCGTTCCTGGCTTTCAAATCTGCGTCCACACGGCGTACTATGCGTTCCTGAAGCAAGCGAAGCTTTGGGAACTGCACCACGCCTTGCCGCAGCCCGACCCGGAAGAAGCGGGCGCGCTCGAGGCGCCGGAAGTGTTGACAATTGCGGACGACACATCAATGCGTCGAGCCGCGTAATTGGCTGCTCGGAGCAGGCGAGCGCAGCATGCCACTCCACGACATTTTGCCGGCCGACTCGCGGGTGATCGAATTCGACGCGCCGAACGGCACGCTCGGGGAATCGCTCCGTGCGGCCGGCTTTGCGAACCATCTTATTGTCGTCCGCGATAAAGGCCGCCGTCGCGCGATTGCCCGGACCCATCCCTCGCTTGGCAGTTCTATTGCGCTGAGAGCATCCGCGCGCGTCATGCGGCAGAATAACGCAGATGTGCTCATTCTTCACGGCTGGTCGGCATTGCAAGTGCGGCGGTGGCGCAATGTGCGGCATGCGCGCTACGTGGTTTTGCCGTGGACCGGTTCGCCACTGTGCTGGTTCGCGGTCTTGATTTGGTTTTGGCAGTGGGCGCTCGGCCGGCTGGCGTGGCCGCGATTTGTGTCCGCCAAACGCCGCGTACAAGTTCGCCAGGGACGTAGTGTGCTTAAGTCGCGACTGTTGGTTTGCCACAATCGCCGGCCGCGCCCGCATCAAGGAGCGCGGCGCTACATTCCGCACGCGCTGGGAATTGAAGGTTTTTTGCGCCGCGTAGAGACGGGCGGCCTCCGGCATGCCGTTCTGCGCTGGTTCGAGCAGTTGCCGAACCTGCCCGCGGGCGAGGATCTTGATTTGCTGGTGGATGATGCGGCACTGGAATCCATACATGCCCTGCTCGATGCGGGACCCGGCATCCAGCCGATCGATGTTTATTCGGTCACTGGGCTTCCGGGGGCCGATTATCGTGCGATGCCGTATTACCCGCCGTATCTGGCGGAACAGCTGCTTGATCGCGCCACGCGTCATCGCGATATGTGCCACGTCCCGGCGCCGCGCGAGCACTTCCTGAGCCTGGCTTATCATGCGCTTTACCACAAGGGAGTCGAAGCGGGCATACCATCGCGCTTGGGAACGCCGATCAAGTCGCGATCGGATCACAATTACTCGGTCATCCTTGGTCGCCTCGCACACGAACTTGGGATCAACGTGCCGGTGACGCTGGAAGACCTCGATGCCTATCTCGATTCGCAGGGCTGGCGGCCGCCGCATGACATGCTGGTTCGTCAGGCGCGCCACAATCGCTGGGTGCATACGCTGCTTCGTCGACCGGAAACGGGGCCGGCAGCCGACGATCGCCTGGCCGTCTTTCTGGTCCGCGAGGAGGCCCTGCGTCGCGGCGGGGTCGATCGGGCAGAGAAGTTGATTCGAACCTACGGCTTCGATATCGTTGCGACGCAGATGATCGAAAGTGCTGCTTCATCGCACATTGCCCGCAGTATTCGCGGCGGCAATTGGGGCCGGGGGCCGTGGCCCATTTCGGGCGGCCCGCCCATCGCGGCGATTGTTGCATTCGACCGCGCACCGATTCCTCTCACGGGCCGTCAACGGCGCCGGTTTCCGTTCGTGGCGAATGCCCGGCTGCTATGCAAGGAGCAGCTTCGCGACGCGTTCAATGA
>DATFGJ010000279.1:0-3595 GCA_035249585.1 Lacipirellulaceae bacterium | reverse complement strand
GTTCGTTTTCATTGGGCGACCGGCCGTTCTTGGCCTCCAGCGATTTGATCGCCTCATTGAGCTTGCTCGCCTTGCTGCGCACCAGGCGCGGCACCCAGTCCATCGTGCGAAGCTCGTCGAGCATGGCCCCGCGGATGCGGGGGACGCAGTAGGTCTCGAACTTGACGCCGCGGCTCTGGTCGAAGGCGTTGATGGCGTCCATCAGGCCGAAGATGCCGGCGGAGATGAGGTCGTCGAGCTCGACGCCGTCGGGCAGCCGCGACCAGATGCGCTCGCCGTTGTACTTCACCAGCGGCAGGTAATGCTCGACCAGCCGGTTGCGCAGCGGCTTGGTGGGGTTGGCTTTGAACTCTTGCCAGATCTCGGCAATCTCTTCCGGCGATGCAATTTTCTTAGTGGTAACCGCAATGGCCATTGAATCCTCCGTGATTGGCCGGTCGCTCCGTTGGGAGCCCGTCGCAAGTTCCATCTCACGACGTTTTAAGTATTGTGAGTTAGCGGCGTCGGCTACCACCATCTTGCGGTGGTCGACGACGCGCGCTTACGCCGCCGCCTCCTTGTGTCCATTTTGAGCGGACAGATGAGCGAGCTGCTGCTCCAGACCCGCGCGCACCGATTCGTCGATCGTTGCCTGAGCAATGTGCCCCAGAACTGCGCCCAGAATCGCAAACAGCAGAAGGTAAAGCACAGCGGATGAAAGCGTGCCTTCGACGCCGTCCGAAGCCAGCCAGCCGCGAGCGATCGCGACCGTCATGGCGAGCGGCCCGAGGATGCCGGCGTAAATGCGACTCACATTCGCTCCTTCGAGTGACGTCAAACTTTTCGCATCCCCGCCAGCTTGACGCACACCGGCACGCCGGTGTGATGTCGCACGGTATCGGACTTTTACAAGCGAAGGCTTGAATCATTTTGCGAATCGAATCGCAGAGTCTGCCGCAAGCTGTCGCGGATGAGAAAGAGAGGATAGTGGTCGTCCCTAATCTCTCATCCTTCATCCCTCATCGCATCTGTCACCGCACGCCCCAACCACATTACTGCATGACCAAAGGGCGAGTCTGGCCGCTCCCACACGCGTGGCGTCGCGCCAGCACGAGCCCCGACTGCGGGCGCATGCTTTGGCAGCGCCGGCAACGCGCGCACGCTGCGCGACAAGAACCGCTGGCATGCATCGGAAAACCTGCGGTAAGCCTCGCCAGCCGCCGCATCGCGCTCGCACAGGTTTGCCAGCACGCGGATATCTGCGTTCACTCCCTCGCCGACGTGCTGCTTAACCAGTGCATATGAATCCAAAAGGGCCAGATCGTCGGTCGACGTCACCACAATCACCACTCGGGCGCGCAACCAGAACCGGCGCGTCCACGGCGAGGCGCCGCTGCCAGCGTCAACGACCAAAAGGCTTGCTTCCGATTCGAGCGCCTGCAGCTCGGAAAACAGCCGCTGCTGCGCCGGCCGCGATGTGTCGAGACCTTCCCGATGAATTCGTCGTTGCGCAAGCATCAGCGTGCCAGCCGGGCCGGGAGCCAGCGCTTCGGCCGCGCTGCATTCGCCTGCAATCACTTCGTCGAGCCAGCGCTGAATCGCCGGGCTGACGCCGGCCACTTGCGCCAAGTCGCCATCCTGTATAGCGCCGTCAACCAATATGATGCGCTCACCTTGATCGGCCAGCACCGCACCAAGATTCGCGGCCACGGTCGTGGCACCAACGCCCGCCCTGCCCCCGGCGACAACAATCATCGGCGGTGAAAACCGCTCCTGCCGCGCCGCCGTCGGAACGGTTTGAACGAGTTGGCGTAGCGTGTAAGCCTGGTCCAGCATGGCAATGCATAGGGTGTCTGGTTTCAAGTGTCAGGCAAGGCTGTCGCCAGTCGGCTTTCGGCAAGAAATGGATGCTTGGCTGACAGCCGATAGCTGATAGCCGACAGCTTCTGCTATTCAATCCCCAACAGCATGTACGCCAGCCGCCGCCGCTCGGCGACTTCGATGTCATCCGGCACATTCTGACCGTCCGTGAGATAGCTCACCGGCAAGCGGCATTCGCGCACGAGCGAGACCAAATGTCCCAGGCTGCTCGCTTCGTCTAATTTCGTCAGTACCAGTGCAGTGGTTCCGACGTCGACAAAGCGCTCCGCCGTCGCAAGCAGGCTTTTGGCCCCGGCCGTGCTGCTGAGCACCAGGTGCACCTCATCGGGTTCCGCCTCGCCTAGCATCGATTTCAGCTCTTGAATCTTCACCTCGTCGCGCGGGCTGCGTCCTGCAGTGTCCATGAGGACTAGGTCGAGATGGCTCATGCGGGCGACCGCCTCGCGCATTTCGCGCGGCGTCGCCACAACTTCCATCGGCAGGTCGATGATGTCCGCATACGTGCGCAGTTGCTCCACAGCGGCCACACGATATGTATCGACGGTGATCAGCCCCACGCGCCGCTTCTCGCGCAAGCGATAGTTGGCCGCCAGCTTGGCAATTGTCGTCGTCTTGCCGACGCCGGTCGGCCCGACGAGCGCCACCACGCGCGAGCGGTCGGCGTCGATGGTGATCGGCCCGCTGACTTTGATCTCGTCTTCCAGCAGCTGCGCGACGCGCGCTTTCACGAGCAGCGTATCGGCCAGCTCGTGTGCATTGCGGCCTTCGCGCACGCGATCGATCCAAGACCGCGCGATCGATTCCTCGATCTCCGCTTCGATCATGTCGGTGAACGCATGGAACATCGCCTCGGGCAGCTCATGCGCCGGCGCCGACGCGGCCCGTTCACAGAGCTTTTCCACCATCGCATGCAGCTCGTCTAACTGCCCGGCAACTTGATGCCGGAAATCATCGCGATAGCGAGCGCGATAATCTGTATCAAGATGTGCCGCCGACGGACCAGCAAGCGTGGAGCTAGGAGCTTGGAGCGTGGAGTAAGAGTCGTGATATGCTCTGCTCACTTCTCGCTGTTCGCTGCCGGCCACCCCATGCTCCATGCTCCATGCTCTGTGCTCTGCGGCCGGCAACCGACTCGGCACATTCACCGCCGCCGAAGCCGCCACTTCATACTGCCGGCCAAACAGCACACGGCCCAAGAGCCCACTGTTCACCTCGCGCGTATGCAGCACAGCCGCCGACGGTCCCAGCTCGCGGCGAACGAGATCTAAGGCGTCGCGCATCGATTTGGCACGATAGGTTTTGATTTCCATAAGTCGAGACCAATCCACGTTGACCTGTTGCGGAATTGCAAAATGCAAATTGCAAATTGCAAATTGCAAATCGACAATTGCCGAGCAGGCTTCAGCAATTTGAAATTTGCATTTTGCAATTTGCAATCATCCCTTCTCCGCTACCATTCCCACGGTGACAACCTTCGTATCCCGCGTCACTTCGTTGAAACTCAGCACCACGAGCTGCGGCAGGTGATTCTCGGTCAGCCGCTTGACGGCCGCGCGAATTTGCGGGCTCACTAAAACGATCGGCGTGTGATTGCGGATCGTCAGCTTGGTGATCTCGTTGCTCGTCGCGCGGCAGGTCGCTTCCACCGCCTGCGGCGACATGCGAATGAACAGCCCGCGCTCCGTGTGCTCGAAACCGGCCCGGATCTTATCTTCCAGGGCCGGATCGAACGCCA
>DATFGJ010000278.1:0-2194 GCA_035249585.1 Lacipirellulaceae bacterium | reverse complement strand
AGACTTCGAGCGGAATCGCGGCAGAAGCCCGAAGACGCGTATCGGAGCCATCACGGACGGCGCCGCCACGACCATTCTTTACGCTGAAAACTTCCATAAAAACTACCTGTCGGCGAGCGGCGCCCCCACGTTTTCCTGGCTAGGTAATGCGGTTGCAAACGAGATCATGGAGCAACGCTTTGGCATTGTTTGGGTCGTCAATACGACTCCGCAGCCCGGAAGTACACGAACGGATCAAGAACGCATCAATGGTAACGAGTTGGCAGTGGTCGCGTTTCCCTTTGATATCCCGGCATTCGCACGTCCCGCCGGCTCGCACGGCAGCATCAACGTCACCTTCTGCGATGGCCATGGGGAGTCCATCTCCGATGACATCGACTATATCGTCTACCAGCAGCTGCTGACGCCGAACGGCCGTAAGTGCGTCGATCCGGTGGATCCGGCTGCGAATCCTCCATCACTACCGATTCAGACATTTCGTGCGGCGCCGCCGCTGGCCGAGGATAGTTATTGATAAGGCGTAGAGTGGGTATCGCCCACCGTCAATATGCGCCAGCGCGATTAACCGCAGCTCTATCGGTGGGCGGTGCCCACCCTACTTTCACTAGCGCCGCCGCGGTATGCTGGCCTCAATGGCCAAGCAAGACAAGAAATCGAAGAAATCCGCGGCGGACGACAAGAACGAGCGGGTCATCGCCGACAACCGCAAGGCCCGGCACAACTATCACGTGCTCGACACGCTGGAATGTGGAATCGCGCTCGCCGGCAGCGAGGTGAAGAGCTTGCGCGCGGGCGGCCTATCGCTTGATGAGGCTTACGGCCGCGTGGAAGGCGACGAAGTGTGGCTTGTCGGCGCCAACATCGCTGAGTACTCCTACTCGCACGATCTCAACCATGTGCCCAAGCGTCGGCGCAAACTGCTCATGCACCGCCGCGAGATTCGCAAGTTCGCCGGCCAGGCCTTTGAAAAAGGCCTCACGCTCGTCCCGCTGAAGATGTACTTCAAGCAAGGCCGTGCCAAAGTGCTGATGGGGATCTGCCGCGGCAAACAGAAGCACGACAAACGCGCATCGATTAAAGATCGAGAGTCAAAGCGCGACATCGATCGAGCAATGCGGCGAAAGTAGTCCGAAGTAGCAGGCACACTCCGTGTGCCGAAGCAGCGCTAGTTTAGGTTCAGCGGACGGCACACGGAGTGTGCCTGCTACAGCGCTGCGATGACCACCGCCGCAGCCTGCCCGCTGGCGTTATGGTTCAACGCAATGAATGCGGGCCGGTCGGTTGGCTGCATCTTCGTCACGACGTTCACCGGGCAATCCGGATCGGGCGCCTCGTAGTTCAGCGTCGGCGCTATGACGCCGTGCTGCAGAGCCAAAAGGCTGATCGCCAGCTCCACCATGCCGCTGCCATGGCCGAGGTTGCCGAAAAAACTCTTCGGCGCGGTAACTGGTACGTCGCCCAGCGCCTGGCGAATGGCGCGGGCTTCCGCCGCATCGTCCTCGCGTGTGCTGTTGCCGTGAGCGTTGACGTGCCCGATGTGGGACGGCTCGAGCCCGGCGGCATTGATCGAGGCGCGGATTGCCCGGCGGATCGCGTCGCCTGTCGGCAGGCAGGATTCCGCTGTCGATTCGCAGCGCGACGCGGTGCCGGACACCCGCGCCAGTGGCCGCGCGCCGCGCCGCTCGGCGTGCTCACGGCTCTCGAGCACGATCTCGGCGGCCCCTTCGCCGTAAACCAGGCCGTTGCGGCCCGCGTCGAACGGACGGCAGACCGTGGCCGGATCGTCGGTCCCATTGCGGGCTAGCCGGGCGCCGCGGTGCCACATGAAGTCCGTTACATTGAGCCGCGATCCCGTGCCGCCGACAATCATGATGTCGGCCAGGCCGCGGCGTATCACATCGGCCGCTTCCGCCAGCGCCAAGAGCGACGAAACATCGCCCTCGGCGATCGTGTTGTTCGGCCCGCGGGCATCGTAGCGGATGCCTATGTGGCAGGCCGGCATATTCGGCAGATACTTGAGCAACCACAACGGATACATCTCGCCCATCGCTTCGCGCGACCAGCGGTGGATGTCGAAATCTTCTTGCTTGACCCACTCAATAAACGGCACGCGCAGCTCTTCGAGCTCACAATACAAAAGGCCGGCGGCGTTGATGACTCCGAACCGATCCGGATCGAGCGCAGCCTCGCTCAA
>DATFGJ010000277.1:0-6468 GCA_035249585.1 Lacipirellulaceae bacterium | reverse complement strand
AGACCAAAAGCATAGCCGTAATTTCGACATGTCAGCGTGGGAATCGCGAACGCCCAAACTCGAAAGCCCCTGTCCCTCTGGGTTTCGTCAACATCGACGTACTCCAAGCCACCAAGCGGCAGTTCATCGTCGAGAATGACGTGACATATTTCGCTTAAATACGCCCCGTCATTCTCTCCTTAATGCGGCATGTTGCTGACGCGGGCGCCGCTCGCGAGCGGTTTTGGGACAGGCTCTTACCGCCACTGCGTCGGTTTCAGGCAAGTAGCACGCCCATCACGTAGGGCGGTACATCGAGCGGAATAAGTTGCGGGGCGCCGAACCCGCAGCGGAGCACGATGGCCGTATATTATAGACGGAGAGCCGAATCGCATGACCAAACACGGCGTCATATTCCTAGCGGCGCTCTTGGCCTGGTTCGCAGGGACTATGGAGACGAGCCAGCTTGCGGCTCAACCGCCTGCTTTCCTCAAGACGCAGCTCGATTCGAAGTTCCGCAGCGAGGGTGTGGCCATCGGCGACTTCAACCGCGACGGCGCGCCGGACATCGCCGCCGGCAACGTCTGGTACCAGGCGCCCGCTTGGCAGATGCACGCGTTGCGCGGTACTGCCATCGAGTACGATCCGTTGAGCTATAGCGATTCGTTCGCCAACTTCGTGGATGATGTAAACGACGACGGATGGGACGATCTGATCGTCGTCGGCTTTCCCGGCGCGCCGACAATTTGGTACGAGAATCCTAAGAATGCAGGCTTGCCCTGGACGGCTCGCCAGGCCGTGGCCGTCACCAACAACGAAAGCCCAGCCTACGTCGACGTCGATGGTGATGGGCGCCGGGAGCTGGTTTTCGGGCATTCGCCTGACGGGAATCCCGACAACCCTCAGCGGACGCTGGCATTCGCGCAGCCCGGGTCCAACCCCATGCAGCCGTGGAGCGTAAGGACATTTTCCGCAGCGGCGGCGCCCGGCAGCGGCCAGTTCAGCCACGGTTTGGGCGTCGGCGATATGAATCTCGACGGGCGTAAAGACGTCGTGACCCCACAAGGCTGGTACGAAGCGCCGATCAATGCGTCGCAAGCGATCTGGACGTTTCACGCGCTGCCGTTGGGCCCTGATTCCGCGCAGATGCACGTGTACGACTTCGACGGCGATGGCGACGAGGATGTGCTGAGCTCGAGCGCCCACAACTACGGCATCTGGTGGCACGAGCGCCGCCCGACCGGCCCGGTCACGCGAGAGATCTTTGATGGCTTCTCACAAAGCCATTCGCTGGAAATGGCTGATCTTGATGCCAATGGCCTGCCGGACTTCGTGACCGGCAAGCGGCGCTTCGCTCATCCGCCGCCTGGCGACCCCGGCACGTTCGATCCGTCGGTGTTGTACTGGTTCGAGCTCACGCGTTCCGGCGCCACTCCGCTCTGGACTCCGCACGAGATCGATTCGACTAGCGGCGTAGGCACGCAATTTGAGATTGGCGACGTGAACGGCGACAGCCGGCCGGACATCGTGACCGCAAATAAGAACGGCGTGTTTCTGTTCCAGCAAATGCCCAGCGGGACGGGACTGCTGCCCGGGGACTATAACAAAAGCGGCGGCGTCGACGCGGCCGACTACGTCGTCTGGCGAAACACGATCGGTCAAGTGGGCGCCGGCCTCGCCGCCGACGGAAACTTAAACAATCAAATCGACACGGGAGACTTTGACATTTGGCGTGCAAACTTCGGCCGGGCACCATCCGAAGGATCGTCAGCCGCCAGCACTTCGGGTGCCCGCGCGAATACTCCCATCCCCGAGCCAACGGCAGTCGTCATGTTGGTCGGAGCAATGATCGTAGTTAAGCGCCGAAATGGTCAACAATCGACCAGCCGACCGCAATAAGGCCAGTTGTTCGCGATGGGAATCACCAAACGAACGTGTCGATGGTGATTGGCTTCTCGATCTCCGACGGCGACTGGTCGCGTTCGCCATGGAAAGGGCACCCACTCTTTCGACGCTCCCTCAAATAGGTGCGGCATATTGTCGGCCCAGGCGTTTGATTCTTCTTAACATTCGGCAACAATGGGAACTGTACTTGCGTATAGATCACGTCAGAGTGAGACCTGCAGTTCGCACCAACCAAGCCCTAAAACAGTCATCAAACGAGGACGATGAAGGCCACGCGTCATGGATGAGATACTCAGACACCCGGCGCTCGATGAAGACGTGACCCACTGCCCGTTCTGCGGCGATGAGTACCAGTTGCGGGCTGTTTGTGTGATCTGCAATGGCTGCGTTCTCTGTTGCTGGTCAGGTCTTCACTGTCTCTGGTGCGATTTTCCAGAGGTGCTCTGTGGGTGCGAGCACTGCGAACCGGATGCGTAATAGTGACGCACCTCGATCGGGTGGCATGCCGGTTGCTACTTGCTATTTGAGCGCCGCCTACTGGCTGCAAAACGCAGTGTTCCTCCAACCGGCAGAGAAGAGGAACACGTCTCGGCTTTGCCCGCGGGATTCACGTGGGGCTTGGACGTGGTACACCCTGACTTCAGCGGTCCCACGCCGCCCAGCAATTTCACAAACCGCAATGGCATCCACGTTATCCCTCGACATGCGGGACACCTGGCCGGGTCTATCAGACCGCATGAACGGTGACGGCACCGCCCATCATCCACAAGTCAAAATACTGATGGTGGATGATCAGCCGAACAATTTGCTCGCGCTTGAAGCCGTGCTGGAACACCTGGGACACGTCTTAGTGAAGGCCCAATCAGGCGAGGAAGCACTAAAGTGTCTGTTACAAGACGACTTTGCCCTGATCCTGATGGATGTTTTCATGCCCGGCATCGACGGGTTTGAAACGGCCGAACTAATTCGCCGGCGCGACCGCTCTCGTTTGACACCGATTGTTTTCATGACCGCGATCGGAAAAAGCGATACGCACGTCTCGCGCGGTTACTCTGTCGGTGCGGTCGACTATCTTTTCAAGCCGATTGTGCCCGAAATCCTCCGAGCAAAAGTCGTGGCGTTCGTCGAACTGTTTCTCAAGACAGCCATGATAACGCAGCAGGCGGAGCAACTTCGCGAACTGGAATGCGAAAGGCATCAGGCTCAGCTCGAAGAAGCGCAGCGGCAACTTCGATTCGAACGGCATCAGCAGGATGCACGCGCCGCGCGAAAGGTGCAGCAACAGCTGTTTCCGCACACGCCGCCTTTGTGTCCCGGCTTCGACATCGGCGGCGACACCTATCCGGCCGACGACACAGGCGGCGATTATTTTGACTACATCCCCAACTCGGAAGGCTTGCTTGATGCAGTGATCGGAGACGTAAGCGGACATGGTTTTGCCGCCGCCTTGCTGATGTCGACCACGCGCGCGTATCTGCGCGCACTGGCGTTGTCGAACAAAGGGATCGATGATGTGGTTTCGTTTGCGAATCGCGCCGTGTCGGACGACATGGAGGGAAGCCGCTATGTCACGTTGCTCTATACGCGGTTCGCCCGCGATCGCAGATCATTAAGCTATATCAACGCGGGCCATCCGCCAGGTTATGTAATCTCGGCTCGCGGTGAAGTTAAAACGATCCTCGACAGCACGGCGATGCCCCTGGGGATAATGCCCGATGGTCATTTCCTCGAGGGACCGCAAGTCGATCTAGAGCCAGGCGATCTCGTTTTTTTGTATACCGATGGAGTGATCGAGGGTATTTCTCCGGATGAAACGCTTTTCGGAATCGAACGCGCGCTTCAAGTATTGCGGGATAATCTTGCGCGAAGTGCGAGCGAAATGGTGGAATCGCTGTATCAGGCGGTGAGTGCTTTTATAGGGCAGCCGGCTTTAGAGGATGATGTTACCGCCATTGTCATTAAGGTTGCCTAGCAGCAGTTGAAAAAAACCACAGCCCCCGGCTCTGCCGGGGGTTTCACGAGTGCGCTCGCCGTGTGATGGCGGCAACGCTTCAGAGTTCCGGGCGGGCATCATCCCTTTTTAAAGCCCGCCTTAATGAGCTGCTCATAACCAGGCTCTAAAACGCGAACCGTATAGCCATGATCCTCCAGGATCTTGCCGACCCGCTTGGCCCTCATCCCCACGACGCAAAACGTGTAGATGATCTTGTCCTTCGGCAGCTTCTCAGCCAGATACTTCGGGTCAACATTCTTTCTCAGCGAAGCATCCGGCAGGAAAATCGACCCTGCGACGTAGCCCCGGTTCCACTCCGCCTCGCTTCGCACGTCGACCAGCACGGCCTTCTCTTCGGCAACGTTCTTTTTCACCACGGCCAGCGAATCCTTGGTGAATTCGATGTTGCTGCGGCCACTCTCAGCGGCAGTCCTTCCAGGAGTCCCCGAAGCTGGCCGCAACTTCTCGGCAAACACTTGCTTCAACTTGGCCAGCTTTGGCTGAATCACCGCCCTGCAATACTGGTTGTTGGGATTCAAGCGATAGAAGTCGACGTGCTCCTTTTCCGCCGGATGGAACGCCTCGAACGCAGAAATTTCCGTCACGATCGGCCCGTCGAAAACGCCCGCAGTCTCAAGCTTCTGTTTATAGTGCCTGGCCAGCTCGCCCTGCTCGTCGCTGTGGTAAAAGATCACCGATCGATACTGACTGCCGACGTCGGCCCCCTGGCGATTAGGCGTCGTCGGGTCGTGCATCTTCCAAAACACTTCCAGCAGCTCGTCATAAGAAATGACTTTAGGATCGAAAGTTACTTGCACGACCTCGGCATGCCCACTGCGTCCAGAGCTGACCGCTTTGTAGCTGGCATCCTTCGAGCTCCCGCCGCTGTATCCGGAATCAACGGCCGCGACGCCCCGCAACTGCTCAAACACGGCCTCGGCACACCAGAAGCACCCAAGCCCAAACGTCGCCTGCTCGACCCGACCAGCCGCGGCCCTCTCTTTGTTCTGAGCGCTCGGAGTATCAGCAGCCGCGGACAGACCCGCATGCCACAGCAGGCTGCTTGAAAGAATCATGGCAATCAATTTCGAAAATCTGTTCATGGCACTGTCCCATTAACTTGGTTTCCGTCCACTGACCTGCGCTTCGACGCGGAGGGTTCATTCTGGCATCAATTCAGCATATTTCGCCCGGTCCTTTTTTATCAAGTGCGATAATTCCCCTCGGACTACAGCCATCATCGGACTTCGGGCCGCTCTTGACTCGATAAGTGTTCGTGGTAGGCGGTTTCGCACGACCTCAAGCATGCGCGAACCTTGCGTGGAACGCCGGTGCCTAGACAATAGCACTACGAGCCCAAATCAGGAATCGTGGCGTATGCTCGATATCACAGCACCGATGCATTGTAGAAGCTGGACCGTCACGCCATCGTCGCTAGTCGTACCCGTAAGGTTCAGCATCGAGTGGCTTGATCTAAACAAGATGATATCGCGTGGTGGATTTGTTGAATTGGGAGCGTAATCCTCGATCATGACTTTATTCGGGCTACTTTGAGATGGTCCGTCATTGCCACGTCGATACGCAAATTGTCGCATCTCATCCGTGCTGCGGTCGGGATGATTGGCGTGGGCGGCGGCGAGTTTCGAATTCCCGTATTCCTGCACGTGCTCAGGCTGCCCGAGCAACGATAGCAACGGTGAGGGCATGTACGAAGATTTGATTGCGGATAAGCCCGCGCGGCAAAGGAAAACGCGGCGCTGGTCGTATATCCTCCTCGGCATCGCCGTACTCTACGTCTTGGGCGCATATATCATTGCGCCGATGGCGTGGAAAACCTATGCGCATTACCGACCATCATTCGACGACCATCCGCGCATCACCCAAACGAGCGACGGCCATCCGGGCGACCCGCTCAACGTCTCGCTCATCGGCACGCGCGCGCAAATCGACGCAATCATGCAGGCCGCGAAGTGGTACCCGGCCGCTGCGCTGGGGCTGAAAAACGATCTAAGAATTGCGGCAGACACCATCCTGTCGCGCCCCGATGACGAGGCTCCGGTAAGTAATCTATTTCTCTTTGGCCGAAAGGAAGATCTGGCGTTCGAACAACCAGTGGGCGACAACCCGCGCAAGCGCCACCACGTGCGCTTTTGGAACACCGGCAAATACGCCGATGCGGCCGGCCGGCCAATTTGGGTCGGCTCCGCGTCCTATGACAAGCGCGTCGGCCTAAGTCATACGACCGGGCAGATTACGCACCATATCGCCTCCGATGTCGATGCGGAGCGCGATCATCTATTTGAAAATCTGAAGGCAACCGGCGAGCTATCGGAGGACTTTTGTGTCGAGAACTTTCATAAGCAGCTGGAAGGCCGCAATGGCGGAGGAGACCGGTGGTTTACCGACGGCAAGCTGAGCGTCGGCGTTATCGCGGAAAGGAATCAGTGACAGTCCCGTCATGCTGTGTGGTTCAACGAGTGCAAGTGCGGAATCGAGCTGGGCCTTGATGGCGGGGATCTGTCGATTCCAATCTCCCGCAACATCACTACTTGCGTTCGGCCGCGAACTGTGCTGACTTCGAGTTCATCCGC
>DATFGJ010000276.1:0-5147 GCA_035249585.1 Lacipirellulaceae bacterium | reverse complement strand
CGCCTTGCCTGGTTCGCCGCAGAGCCCGGTTGTGATCGCTGACTCGCTGAGCGACGCCAAAGCGACCGCGCAAAAAAATAAAATTGAGCCCGATTCCAATGGCAGCGTCTCGCTGACGAACTGGATTTCGCGTAGGAACAGTCGCCCGCCGGCTGGCGAGACGGCACCGCCGCAGTCAAATTCGTTGGCCCCGGCCGTCGTCGCAGATCGCAGCGCAATGGCGGCAGGACGGCAGCCAGTCGGTGCAACTGATCAGCCGATCGCTTCATGGCCGACACCAAGTGCGGGGTTAGGAGACCCGCGCACAACGGTTGGTGGCCCGCGCACAGGAGCAAGCGGTGGATTTGTCGCGGCGGAGCGCAATGCGAAGTCCGACAGCGAAGGTTCCTTAACCGGTTGGCTGACGCGTCCGTTCCGCTCCGCGGGCGACACCGACAAGGAGTTGCCGGCGACACAGCAAAACGCACAAGCGCGGCCGGGCAGCAACGCGCCGGTTCGATTGCCGGCCGTGACGCAAACGGCCGCGCGGCCGTCGACTGGAAACTATACGCGGCTGGAGCCGCCATCCGCCCCGCCGATTATCGGCGGCAGCAACATGCTCGCCACAGGCGTGGCCGCTGCAGACTCGGCTTCCTCGGTGCGACCTGGCAGCAACGTCCGCACTACGGCAAACGACGCTACCCAGGTAGGTCTGGTGGCGGAGACCATGGGCAGGCCGACGAACGCAAGTTCGGCGGAGGATTTCACAAATCGCGTCGCGCCGACGACGGCATATCAACCGATGCGCTCCCCACCAATGCAATCCCGGACGCTGCCGCCGTCCAGCGAGCCAACAACCGCGTGGCCGCTGGCGGATCATGAATACGAGACACCGTCGTCGTCCGAAGCGTCCGCGGAATCGTCCGGCAATCCGCTGGGGCGGCCTAAGATCATCTTCAACCCGGTTGCCGGCATGAACGGCAAAGGACAGGCGACGCTCAAGCCGACAGTGCTAGTCGCGCACGACGACGAGAACACGGGCGGCTATTTCCCGACGCATTTTGCTCAGGTTCCTCCTGAGGGCGACAGTCTGCCTCCCCCGCGGCCGTACGCGTCGCAAGAAGGCTTCGATGGCGTCGAAGGTCCCGTAGTAGGCCCGGATGGCGTTGCTGAAATTCCAGGGGAACCATTGCCTGACATGTGGGTGCCGATGGACCCGCCGTATGAAGGACCGATGACCGCACATGAAGCGGCGGGCCCGTTCCTGGAATGCTTTTACACGGTGATGGCCCATCTGAACGGACCGCGCTCGTGCCCGGAGGGCATCGGCGTGGAGAATGTCATGAATGCGCCGTTCTGGCTCGATACGACGCAGCCGCTGCAAAACTGCCGGATCCGCGCCGATGCGGCGGCCGACTGGGAGTTCCCCGATCGCATCGAATACTTCTGGTCCAAAGTCGGCGCGCCAAAGGGACCGCAATTCCCCGACTTCGCACTGGGAGAGCCATCGGTCGACTATCAAGAGGTTAGTTTCTATATCGAACGCGGCGGCGAACGGCTTTCGGTCGGAACGGACCTTCCGATACGCGCAGTCGATCCGGTGGACCGTCGAAATACTACGGGCTTCGGCGACATGCGCGTCACGACGAAGGCCGTTCTCTTGGATGGTAAGGATTGGCAACTCACGCAGGTGTTCCATACGCATATTCCGACAGGCTCTTTCCGTCGCGGCACTGGCAACGGGCATGTGTCGTTGGAACCCGGCGTGGCGTGGCGCTATAAGTGGAGCGACGTGACCTACATTCACGGCGACCTTACCTATTGGTTCCCGATCGCCGCCGATCCATTCCACTCGGGCCAAATGTTCAATTACGGCATTGGCATCAGCCACATTTGGATCGACGGCGACAAGTGGGCCCTTATGCCGACGTTGGAGCTCAACGCGTGGACGCTGCTGGACGGACGGCAGACGTTCCCAGGCGAACCTCCTCCGCCCGTCGCGATGGACCCTGGCGGAAGGGAGGAGATCGACACGCTCAGCATCCTGAACATCCACCCCGGCTTGCGCTGGGTGTGCGACACGGCGGGCGACTGCGGCGTGCGTGAATTCGGCATCACCAGCGGCATCGCGGTGACCGAAGATCACTGGTATGAAGAAATCCTTCGGCTCGAGTTGCGCTGGGTGTTCTAGGCGCGAATTCGGGCACGGCTGTGGCTTCTTCGCGCCGTTAATCACGAGTCGGAGACTCGGTCCGCTTCGACCATGACGAATTGACACCGTTCGAACCATCGGGCTTCGACTGACGCGACCGATTTGTCGCTCCTGGCCGCCACTCTCGGCGTGGCCGGAATCTTCGGCATAATCGCCCTGACATTTGACATCCGCTTCGGCTCGCGCCCAAAATAAGAAGTTGCTCCACCAGCGGAGCGCGCCTGGCCTCTTGGGCTTAGTTTGGCCGGCGATTTGGGCCTCTCTTCTATCGTCTTGGTGCTCAAAGCATACGCCCCCGTGCGCGTGCATGACGGGAGGAATTGTTGCCGATGGGTGTCTTCGCCTGGTTTGTTGGGCTCGTGGCGCGTACGCGCCGTGCGCAATATCAAGCCTCCCGTTGGAATCGCGAGTCCCTCGCGCCAACGCTCCGTGTGAAGCGCCTGGAGGATCGCCGCGTGCTGAACGCGGACGCGATGCCGGTGGATCAACTCGTGGTCGACGCAGGCAGCGATGGCGGCGACGGCCAGGCGGATACGTTTCATATCGAGCAGGACGCCGAGCGCGTGCGCGTGTCGGTCAACGGGCAGGAGGTGGCCAGCGCCGCGCTCTCCGACATCAGCGGAATATCGATTCATGGTTCGCTCGACGACGATATCCTCATGGCCGAATTCAAGGGCGGTGAGCCGCTTGCCGGCCTCGAGCTGCTGTTCGATGGCGGCGAAGGCGGCAACGACTCACTGACGCTAGGCGGTGAAGCGGCGGTCGACGAAATCAGTTACAGCTTTGGCGAAGGCGGCGAGAATCGGATCCAGATCAGCTCGGCCGATGGCTCGGCGCAAATCTCGTATCGCGGAGTTGAGGCGGTTGACGATCAGCTTGTCGCCTCGAATCGCAGCTTCCGCTTGGATGACGATGGGCAAGATGTCACGCTCGACGACGCCGGCACTACGAACGACGATGTATCGCGCCTGCTCGTGACTAATGGGGCGAGCTCCGAGAATGAGCTCATCGTTTCATTCCGTAATCCATCCGAATCGCTGGTCATCGATAATTCCGCGCGGCATGACGAAGCTGACTCGGTGAACCTGGCTGGCCTCGACGGCAGCTTCGACGCTGATCTACGTGTTGTGGGTTCAAGTGAAGATGCGATATCGATCGGCGGCTCGATCGGCATCGGCCAAGGCGACGTCGACCTGGTAAGCGGCTCGATTCTTCTTAGCGGCCGGGTTTCGACCAACGCCGCAAGCGTTTCGTTGGCGGCCAGTCACGACATTTATATTGGCGCGGACGCGGGCGTTTTTAACGCAGGTGGAACGATCACTATTGAAGCGCCAAGCATCGAGCAGGATGGCCTCCTTTTGGCCGCCGGCGGTCAGGTGAAACTCGACTCGGGCGACGGCGGCGTCACGGTCGTGCGCGGGCTCGTCGATGTGTCCTCAAGCGACGTAAGCCGACCAGCGGGAAGTGTGTACGTCCTCGGTTCCTATGTAGGCCTGTTCGACAACGCGCAGGTCTATGCGGCGGCCGCGCTGGGCGGCGGCACGGTGCTCATCGGCGGTGACTATCAGGGTAAGAACGCGGCGATTCGCAATGCAGAGCGAACATACATTGGTGCAAACGCGGTGATCCGCGCTGACGCCCAAGTGCACGGCAACGGCGGTAAGGTCGTCGTCTGGGCCGATGAGGTGACGCGCTTCTACGGCACAATCTCGGCGCGCGGCGGCAGCGAGGGCGGCGACGGCGGGTTTGCCGAGGTCTCCGGCCGTGACACGCTAATCTATCGCGGCACGGCCGATCTTCGGTCCGAAGCCGGGCAAACCGGAACTCTGTTGCTCGACCCCACGACGCTGACGATCGCTGGAGGCACCGGCGATGGCGCTGCCGACGGCAACGCCACGTTCGAGGGGAATGTTTCGGCAACCGACGGTTTCATTGCGTTCACCGATGCAACGCCGGTTACGGTCTTCGAGTCCGAGATCGAAGGTCAGAGCGCGACCGCAAATATCATCCTCGAAGCGACGCAAACGATCACCACCAGCGGCAACTTCACAGACGACGCCGTGACGCTGGCTCCAGGCAGCAATCTCACGCTTCGCACGCGCAACCAGGCCGGCGATGGCGCGGGCACCATTAATCTCACGGCCAGCCTTGATGGCGCAAACCTGCTGTTCCGTACTCAAGGCGCCGGTACGATCACGATTGAAGGCAGCACCGACGGCGGCGCCGCCTCAAACATCTCGCTCGGCCGATTGCAATCCGACACAGGGGCAATCAGCGTTTCGACCCTTAATGGAACGATTTCACTTCTCGGCGGCGTCGTGTCGGGCGGCTCGATGACGGTGACCAACGCGGGCCTGTTCACGACGGCCGCGGCCGGCGACATCACGCTCACGGGAGCCGGCCCATTCCTGCAGAACGGGGCCGGACTCAACAGCCTGGCGGGCGACATCACGACGGCCAACCAGAACATCACTTTCACCACGGGGATCACACTCACCGGCAACGTGCTGTTGAGCACGGGCGCAGTCGGCGCGGGCGACATCACGCTGGCCACGGTGACCGGAACTACGGCCGGTGCCGAAGACCTGACGCTCCTGGCGGGTACAGGCAACATCACGGCCGGCGCGATCGGGGCCACGCGGCTGGACGACCTGCAGGTGACTAGCGCCAACAACGCCACGTTCAGTTCGGTGACGGCCGATACGTTTGCGCAGCTGGCCGGCACGGGCACAACGGTCTTCAATGGCGTGCAGAATTTCACCGGCGATTTTGCCTTTACAGGCAATGCGCTCGCGATCAACCAGCCGCTGACGGCTGTGGCGATGACGGTGACCAACGCCGGCCTGTTCACGACGGCCGCGGCGGGCGACATCACGCTCACAGGCCCATTCCTGCAGAACGGGGCCGGTCTCAACAGCCTGGCGGGCGACATCACAACGGCCGACCAGAACATCAC
>DATFGJ010000275.1:0-7815 GCA_035249585.1 Lacipirellulaceae bacterium | reverse complement strand
CAACTGACTGGCAATATTCGCCAAGGAGACGCCTCATGACCAGTACCCCCGAAAAACGGCCCCGCCGGCTCTGTAGAAAACGTACGTTGCTAGCTAAACAAGCGTCCACATCAGCTGCGTATAGCAGTTGTGGCGTCAACCAGTAAATCCCCCAAGGCTGTGGTGTTGGCTGCGTTGGCCACGGCGCGAAGGGCGCTGCCCGCCTATTCGCATACGTGCAGTCCCAAGACGTTCACGCAGCACCAACTGTTTGCTTGCTTGGCGCTGAAGAACTTTCTGCGAACCGACTATCGTGGCATTGTGGCACACTTGGCCGACAATCCAGCGCTGATCGAAACATTGTGCTTGGCGAAGGTTCCGCACTTCACGACACTGCAGAAGGCGGCCCAACGACTGCTCAAGAGTGCTCCGGCGCGGCGGCTTCTGGAGGCCACGGTGCGCCTGCACATGGGCCGGCGGCAGCGCGTCCAGCGCTCGGCCATCGATTCCACGGGCCTGGAGTGCAGCGCGGCCAGCGGGTACTTTGTCCGCCGTCGTTCTCGCGTCGCCGAGCCTTGGAAAATCGTGGTTTATCATCATTATCCCAAGCTGGGCCTGGTCTGCGACAGCGATGACCATTTCATTCTGGCCTGCCACGCCGGCCGAGGACCGCGGCCGGACGTCGACGAGTTCCGCCCGCTAGTCGCCGAGGCACTGCGGATTGTGCTGTTGTCGCAACTGGCGGCCGACGCCGGTTACGATTCGGAACCTAATCACCGCTTCGCGCGCGAAGAGCATGCTGTGCGGACGATCATCCCCGCCAAACACGGCCGGCCCACGGATAAGCCCCCAACGGGTCGCTACCGCCGTCTCATGAAGCTTCGCTTCGACCGTCAAGCCTATCGCCGCCGTTCTCAAGTCGAAACCGTGATCTCAATGATCAAACGTCGCCAAGGCGCGCACGTCCGCGCTCGCACCTATCACAACCAATGCCGCGATCTCCGCTTACTTGTCCTCACGCACAACGTCATGATTCTTGTCTTCGTTAAGGTTTTCTACAGAGCCGACATGCAGCCTTTTTTTCCGCAACGGCGCAGCTTGCCTCACGTGGTTCAAATTGCGCGCGTTGCCGGCGCCGGCGGTTTCAACCCCGCGCCGCCTTGTAGCGGTTTTCCACCGCGTTCCAATCGATCACGTTCCACCAGGCGGCGACATAGTCGGGCCGGCGGTTTTGATAGAGCAAATAGTAAGCATGCTCCCACACGTCGACGCCGAGAATCGGCGTCTTGCCCGTCATGTACGGATTGTCCTGATTGGGCGTGCTTTCAACGACGAGCTTGCCCGATTTGTCGACGCTCAGCCAGCCCCAGCCGCTGCCGAAGCGCGTGATCGCCGCCTGGCTCAGGTCCTGCTTGAACTTGTCGAAGCCGCCGAGCTCGCGCTCAATGGCCTGGGCCAGATCTCCGCCCGGCTTGCCGCCGCCCTTGGAGCTCATGATGAGCCAGAACATCGAGTGATTGGCGTGGCCGCCGCCGTTATTCCGCACCGCAGGCCGGATAGCTTCCGGAATCTTGTCGATGTTGCGGCACAGATCTTCGATGCTCTGCTCGGCGACTCCCTTGCCTTCCAACGCCTTATTCACGTTGTCGACATACGCCTTATGATGCTTTCCATGGTGCGTTTCCATGGTCTTGGCGTCGATGTGCGGCTCCAATGCGTTTGTCGGATACGGCAGCGGTGGCAATGTATAGGCCATGATCGCTTCTCCTCAGGAATGGCGTGCCGGTGGTAATCTCTACGAGCAACATACCGCTGAAGACGCCGATTGACAATCGCCCCATACGGGCGACAAGTTGGCGCGCAAGTTGGATCGCCGGCGAGCGTGCTTCAGCACGCGGGAAAGAGGCCTGCCACACGCCGCAGCTATACGGTTTGCGACTCTCGATCAATTCGCCGCAGAAGTTGGACAAGCTCGTTGCGTTGACGGTCCAGCGCATTCAGCTGAGCGGAAAGGCAGTCGGTTAGATGGGCTGGAAACCTGCTGTCACTCTCGCCGGATCCATCGCCGTCGTGCGCGACAGGCGAGTCGACGCGCGTAAATCTCGCGAAGGCTTCGTCGATGATATCAACATCCTGTTGATGATTCGGCGTCAGTGTGCGCGCGCTCGCGCGCAACCTCTCGCTGCGTCTACGCCGTCGGCGGCCCGGTTTGGATATCGCACTAGCGGTCCCGAGATTCATCGTATCGTGTCTCATAACACAGTCCAATCATACAGGCGGCGTTACCTCATCGGATGCCTCAATGGGCTCTTCGGGGTCGAGAGACTTTCCGTCGTTCTCGCGCGCCATGAGGTACGACTTCAAGCTGCCCAGCAGCCGCCGCGCGCGCTCCGTCGTGGCATCGCGCCTCCGGTCGCGATCGCGCCGCGGGCGGATGAGCACCTCGATCCGCGTTTCGGCATAGCTTCCAGCCGCGAAACCCTGAGAGTTAGCGCGCTCCTCATGCTGCTGCGAGAGCGTGAGTTGAATCAGGAAGGTGATCGGCCGATCGTTGGCGCGGCGCGACACGCCGTTATTCCCGTCGGTGACCGACATTTGCAGCTCGTTGTGGCTCGTCTTGACGATCTTGGCGTCCTGGTCAGCGATAAAGCCGCGCAGCTTTTGGACGGCGACCTCGATCGGAACCATGGTCACGAGCGTGGCCTCGACCAATGCTCGGCCGCGCCACGGTTGGAACGGCCACCAGCTGCGCTTCACTTTTTCTTCGATCATCCCGTCCCCTAATTGGACAACCTGGTTGCGGCCGCCGTCCTTGGCTTGAAGCAACGCGCGATCCGCTCGGCGGAGCATCGTTTCCGGCGTGTCGCCGGCCTGCAGTTCCGTTACACCAAAGCTGGCCGTGATTGATTTCTCGTCAAGGCATGAATGCTTGATGTCGGACAACGCTTTGCGAATGGCTTCGGCTTTCTGTGCCGCTGCCGAGTTCGTGCAATCGGCGCACAATACGGCGAATTCCTCGCCGCCATAGCGAGCTACGAGGTCACCTGAGCGGCACAGCGACTTGAGCAGCGACGCGAACGTGATGATCGCCCTGTCGCCCGCCTGGTGGCCGTGTCTGTCATTAATCGACTTGAAGTGGTCAATGTCCGCCATAATCAAACTGCATGGCAGGTTCGACTCTTGGTGCGCGGCGACGAAATTTTTGAGCATCCGGTCGAATTCGGCGCGGTTCGCTACTTGCGTCATCGGGTCCTTGGCGACTTGGGCGTGCAGAGCCTGGCACTTTTCCTCCAACGAGGTTTCCGATGACGCATCATGCAGCAGCACGGTTGCGCCGTGCACTGCGCCGTCGCTGCCGCGCACCGGGATCGCATGCAGATCAACCGCCACGTACTGGCCCTGCCGGCCCATGATGCTCACGCGGCCGAGCCATTGCACTCCCGTCAGGATGGCATGGGCCACAGGGCATTCTTCGTTCGAGATGCGCTGTTCGCGGCTGTTGCACATCTCCATCAGGCTGGGCAGGAAAGTGCGCCCGCAGGCCGCCACGCTGCTCACGCCGGTGAGCCGTTCGGCCCCGGTGTTCCATAGCGAAATCGTGGCTTGGCTGTCGACGAAGACCACGCCGTCGTGCATGTTGTCGATCAATTTCTTTTCGAAGAGCGACGCGGGCCCCGTTTGCGCCGGGTTGGCTCGCTCGTATACCGTGACAGTTTTCCACGGCAGGACATGGCCTTCCTCGGAAAGCCGGTGCAGCCAGCGGCGGGCCAGTTTTTGCGTAAGTAAGTTCTGATCCTGCGAAAATAGCGACTGGAACTTTTGCACCAGTTCGGGGTCAAACTGTCGCCCGGCGAATTCGTACAGCTCGGCAAGCGCTCGCTCCCGTGAACGCGCTGGGCGATACACATGGTCGGTTGTCATCGAATCAAATGCATCGATGATGGCGAGCATTCGTGCGCCCAACGGCAGTGCATCGCCTTGCTTATCTTGCTTGCCAGCGGCGCCGCTATACCAGGCCCGGCTGTAATGGACGATTTCAATAATGGATCGCGGCACGCCGCAACTGGCCAGAATATCGTTCGTGTACGATGCGTGCCGGGCCATTAACGCCATTTCTTCGGGCAATAGACGGCCGGGTTTCAGCAGTACCTTGTCCGGCACGCCGATCTTTCCCACATCGTGTAAGAGCGCGGCGACTTCGACTTCGTCCCGCGTGTCGTCATCAAGCTCCATTGCGGCGGCCCACGAGCTGCAACCGAGGGCCACGCGCAAACAATGCGATGCGGTGGATGGATTTTTCGCCCGCAATGCAGCGTGAAGGCCGTTGGCGATTCCAAGGCGGGCTTGTACTAACTTATTTTCGTGAGCGTTTGCGCGTTGTGCGGCGAGCGACTGCCCGCTTTCCGACGCAGCTTCGTCGAGCGAATCGAGCAGCGATGAAATGTCAGCCTCAGCGCTTGGCGTACTCGATGGCACCGACAGCGGAACGTCTGGAAACGCTAAATCGGGGCCAGAATCCGCGGCCGTCGATGAAACAGAATCGCTCATTTTGCTGTCAAGTCGGTAGTTGGCGGGGTTTTGACGGCTGGCGTGCCACACCTCACCGAAACTGCGAATCTTCAGCCGCCCACGCGGTTGGCCTGGGTGCCCCAGCAACCGTAGGTCATTTTTAGCTTGCCCGCATGGCTCAAGCCGCTGTAAGCCGACCGCATGCGTGGCCACCAAAGCCGGCGGCGAGCGACGACATTTCGCTATCCGTGCGATTCCGAATAACCGCTATAAACGGTCGTCACATCGCCGGGCGTCAGTCGACAGCTTGGGAATGCCGAATTGGATTATGCGCGCCGTGCGGAATGTGCGGCTTGGCGCAATCATTTCGGCTCGTAGGTCAGGCTTTCGGGCCTGACGCCACCCGGACTCTGTCAGGCTGCAGCGCCTGGCATACCAAAGCCATGGTTAATTTCCCTGGCCGCAACGGCCGCCGTCGACGCGTACTGAATGAAGAGGTGCTCTCTGCCTCGAGCTCCCACGCGGTGCTGCGCGCCGTGCCTAAGAGCGATTCCAGCCGCGCCGTTCCGCGCTACAGCGAGGCCGCCGGAGTCGAGAATCATGCCCAAATCACTGATTTCGTGCCGAGGCGCTATCGTTCGATCGCGATGCTAACCGCGGCGGGCATTTTCACAACGACTCTGCTCGCAGTGTTGCATTACTTCGCGGCGCCAATCGCGTCGGTGTTCGGCGCGGCCGAAATCACGGCTTTCAATCTCGCTGCGCCTGGCAGTTTCGCATCCTGGGTTGCCTCGGTGGTGTTATTGCTGATCAGCACCGGCTGCACAGTGGTTTATTCGATACGCCGTCATCGGATCGATGATTTTCGCGGTCGCTATCGCATTTGGCTGGTTGCCGCCGGAGCGTGTTTCCTGTTAAGCGCCAACAGCGTGGCGTGTTTTCACAGCGTGCTGGCCGCGTCGATGAGCCATTTCACAGGCTGGACGGCGCTTCCTGGCGGCGCGATCTGGTGGCTTGTTGTTCTTGGCCTGCCGCTGGCCTGGATTGCATTTCGAACAATTGTTGACGTTAGAGAATCTCGTCTGGCAGTGTCATATCTTGTGACCTCGATCTGCAGCTACGTCGTTGCGGCCATCACCGGATTGGGCGCGATATCTGTCGCCGACGCGCGAGCGGGAACGACTATCACCGGCGGTGCATTGTTAATCGGACACTGGCTCGCGTTTGCGGCCGTTGTTTCTTACGCACGGTTTGTAGTGCTCGACGCCCAGGGAATGGTTGCTGCCTCGCCGCGAATCACTGGGAAACGCAAGACGCAAAAGTCTGCCGGCCAGTCGAAGGCCGACGACACTCAATCAACAAGAGCCGAAGGCCCGTCGACCATTTCTGCGGCCGAATTTGCCCGCCGCAAACAGCAACTCGCGCAGTCGGGCAAGTCATTGGCCTCTGCCAGCCAATGGGTCGATGGCAGCCATCCCGAGCGCGATCGATATGAGGATGGCGACGACGACGAGTCGAACGATGACCGCAAGCTGAGCAAGTCGGAGCGCAAGCAGCTGCGGAAAATTAAGATGCAGAACCGCGCGGCGTAGGTTCCTACATAGTCCGGCCATCCCGGCCGGGTTCTCATCCGGTCACAATTCTGTTTCAATTACAGAATCTTCGCCGATACGCCGGCCTGAAACGAACCGGCTATGTAACCTGAGTCTGCCGACCTCTCATGTCTGTTCGCACACGTTTTGCACCGAGCCCAACCGGTTACCTGCACATCGGCGGTGTGCGGACCGCGCTGTTCAATTGGCTGTTCGCCAAAGGGCAGGGCGGCCAGTTTATCCTGCGCATTGACGACACAGATGCGCAGCGGAATGTTGAGGAAGCGCTTGCACCCATCCTTCACGGCTTGCGCTGGCTTGGCCTCGATTGGGACGAAGGGCCGGATGTCGGCGGGCCGCACGCACCTTATTACCAGTCACAGCGACTGGAAAAATATCAGGCTGCCGTGGCACGGCTGCTTGCTGCCGGCGCGGCCTACCGCGATTTCGCTCGGCCGGAAGAACTGCAGACCGAACGCGATGAGGCCCAAAAAGCAGGCCGGCCGTTTCTCTACAGCCGCCGATGGCGTGCCGAGACTGATGCCGATGCGCGCGGCTTCGAAGCGGAGGGCCGCCAAGGCGTGGTACGTCTGCTCATGCCGCGCGAGGGCCAATTCGTGCTCAACGATCTGGTGCGTGGCGAGGTGCGCGTCGATTGGGCCAGCGAGCAAGACCACGTCATTCAGCGCGCCGACGGCACGTGCCTTTACCATCTCGCCACCGTGGTCGACGACCACGACATGCAAATCTCACACGTGATCCGCGCCGAGGAACATCTTTCGAACACGCCGCGACAAGTGTTCATGTTCGAAAAACTTGGCTACGCTCTGCCGCAGTTCGCGCATCTGCCCTATGTCGCCGAGCCGGGCAGTAAAACGAAGCTCAGCAAGCGAAAGCTGGACAAGTATTTAAAGAATCGCGACTTTGCTAAATTGATGCAGCACGGACAAGCGATCGCCAAACGCTTGGGTCTCGCAACTTCGGCTGAGACATTCAATCCGGTGATCGTCGACTTCTATGAGCAGGTTGGCTACGTGCCCGACGGTCTTCTAAACTACTTGCTGCTGCTTGGTTGGTCGCTTGATGACAAAACCGAGGAATTCACGCGCGACGAAATGGTGCGGCACTTCTCGCTCGCGCGAGTGAACAAGGCGCCGGCCAGCTTCGACCCAGAAAAGCTGCTGGCGTTTGAAACGAGGGCTATGCAGCGGGTGCCAATCAAGCAGCGCGTGGCGAAGGTCGTGCACTTCTTGCAGCGCGCGAATCTGCTGACCGATCCGCCATCGTGCGACACGGGGCCGTACGTTACTCGAATTCTCGAGGCGGCCGGTGACAGACTGAAAGTTGCCGGCGACATTTTGGATTACGAGGACTTGTTTCAGTCCGACGACCGCTTGCAGTATGACGAGCAAGCACTTGAAAAGCGAGTAATCAAGCCCGCCGAGGCGCGTGAGTTGCTCAGAAAATTTCGAACCGAACTGCAGGAAGTTGAGCCTTTCACGGCTGAGCGGCTGGAACAACTCCTGCAGTCGTTCGTCGAGGCGCAAGGCATCAAGCCAGGTGACATCGTGCACGCCGTGCGCGTAGCGGTAACTGGAAAGGCTGTCGGCTTCGGGCTTTTTGAAACACTCGCCATCCTCGGCCGCGAACGCTCGCTGGCCCGCATCGACCGGGCTCTAGAAATGGCGTCGGCTCAACGCAATTAGGCAGCGGCTGGACGATCAATCCTATCGTG
>DATFGJ010000274.1:0-3149 GCA_035249585.1 Lacipirellulaceae bacterium | reverse complement strand
GATCGATAGCGCTCTGCGGGCAAGCGCCGAGCGGATCACCGCCGTGATTCCCTATTTCGGTTACGCCCGCCAGGACCGCAAGGACGAGGGCCGCGTTCCGATCACGGCCAAGCTCGTGGCCAATCTCATTACGCGCGCCGGGGCCAATCGCGTGCTCACCATGGACCTGCACGCGGCTCAAATTCAAGGCTTCTTCGACGTGCCGGTCGACCACCTCTACGCCGCGCCGGTGCTGAACGAGCACTTCCTGCACTCCGATATCGATCTGGCCAACGCGGTGATCGTCAGTCCCGACGAGGGCAGCATCAAGCGCGCCCTCGGCCATGCCAAGCGCATCGGCGGCACAGTGGCCATCATCGACAAGCGCCGCACCAGCGCCGAAACCACCGTGCAGGCCCATATCCTGGGCGGCGAAGTCGAGGGCAAAGTCGCGATGATGTTCGACGACATGATCAGCACGGCCGGCTCCATCACCGGCGCCGCCAAGACGCTGCACGAGCACGGCGTCAAGGAAATTCATGTCGCCGCGACGCACCCAGTGCTGTGCGGGCCCGCCGTCGAGCGGCTCAAGGCCGCAAACCTCGCCAGCCTCGTGGTCACCGATTCGATCCCGCTCCGCGACGAACAAATTCTGCCGCAAACGCGCGTGCTTACCGTCGCACCGCTGCTGGGCGAAGCGATCAAACGCATTCACCGCAACGAATCGGTCAGCCGGCTGTTCCGCTAAAGTAGCAGGCATACTCCGTTCGGCTGAGCTCACGGCCGAAGCCGTATGCCGCAGCAGTCCGCCAGATCGATCTCGATGAAACAGTCGCTTACGGCAAACGGAATGCGCCTATTACATTCTCACTCCGAATTGACTATCAAAGCCGCGCCGTTCATGGCGGCTTTCCCTGGCCTGTCTCTTGCAGTCAGCAATCTCTGAGGTGCATAATATCCGCGGTTTTTCAAACCCGTCCACGGATTTGGCTAGGACGACGTGCATGATGATTTTAAATAGATTTCTTTTGCGCCTCGGAGTGATTTTCTCGGCGGCCACAATCATTGTGGCCAAGCTCCAAGCGGCCTCCATCCTGAGCCCGGTCGCAGTGATCGACAGCGACATGGGCGAATCCCATCCGCAACAAGGCGCGTTTGAAAACATGATCAACCAATCGGGACTCGATAAGCCGTTTACCAGCGGGGTCACGGATTGGGACACCTACTTCACGACCGGCGACGATCCATTCGCGCAGGCCGCCGGTGGAAACAATTGGCAGAGTGAGACTCAGTTCACTTTGCCCGTGATGGGATACGTCGACTTTGACTTTGGAGCTGAGTATTCCATTGATCGCCTCGCCGTTTGGAACATCTCGATGAAGGACATCAAGATCCACGTCTCCGACACTTCGATCACTACGCTGCAAGAGGTCGCCAGCTTCACGCTGCCGAATCACTTGAATTTCCCGTTCAGCTATCGCCATGACCTGCTCGACTTAGGTTCCGCCCATGATGTGCGCTATTTGCGGATTGAAATTGACTCCGTGCACCTGTTCAGTCCGAGCGACACCTTCGGCTTTGCGATTGTGGGCGAAGTGGCGGCCAGCGCCGTTCCAGTTTCAGCTGGACTCGATGGCGACTACAACGCCAATGGCACGGTCGATGCGGCCGACTATGTGCTGTGGCGAAAAAACCTGGGAACGAACGTCGCCCTGCCCAACGACACAACTCCGCTCGACGTCGGGCCCGACGACTATGACGAATGGCGAGAAAACTTTGGCGCGACGACGAGCGCGCCATCCGCCGCCGCGAATGTCCCCGAGCCGGCTGCGTGCGCGCAGCTTTTTATTGGCGTCTGCCTTGCCGGAGCCATGCGCCGCCGTTAATCCATCGGACAGTTTCAGTTGCGAATTCGTGCATTGCACAAATATATCCATGCAATCGACAGGAGTGATCTATGGGACAATGGGCTGATGAGCTGAAAAAAATCGCGCCCCGCAAGGCCGAGAACAAAAAGATGGTCGAGGACAAAATGGAGCTCTATCAAAAGGCCGTCGACGCGGCCCAGAAATTCGTCGGCACACATTCCAAATCGGCACCCAAGCTGAGCAAAGCACTCGCCGAAATCCTGGAGGCGGAGGACGATTGCGCCGAAGTTGCCACCGAGCTTGTTGCGTTGGAACAAAAACTTGAAAAAGCGAAAAAGGATGACAAGAAGGACGGAATGAAAAAGATCGAAAGTGAGATGAAGCCCCTGATCTCGAAATTCGACAAGGGCAGGAAGGAGATGAAAGCCGCTGCGGCCGAGATGGAAAAGGCTGTTAGCGAAATTGCCAAGGAAGCCGTCGTCGTGCAGGGCGCCTTTGCCTGAATCTTGCTAACGCATGGCTCGGGGAAAGCCGGATAGCCCCAGAAATCTGGCGATGCGCCATCGACGCCTCGAGCGCCGCTTGCGGCTGAATTCCCTCCATCACCGTGGAAAAATGACCGTCGCATTACCGTCGATCACCGAACCGGTTGCAATTCCCGAAACTGAAGCCCGCGACGCGATCAACCGCTGGAGTCAAGGCTTCTTCCGCATCCGCTATCTGGGCGACAAAATCTTCATCGATCGTGTCGTGCCCGCCTATTCGTACACCGTGCGCCTGCGCACGCAGTACGAAGAGCGCGCTGTTGCTCCTGTGTCAGTGCCCTACCATGGCCAGCCGCTGGACGACCGGGGCATGCCGCCCGACCCTTGGGAGATACCTGTTCCGCGCCCCAATGACTTCCAGGAGCGCACCGAAACACTGCCCGTGCCGCACACCGATCGAGTGAGTCTCTGCCCGCAATGCGCGGGCGTCGGCCACATTGCCTGCGGCCGCTGTCACGCCGCGGGCCAGGTGACGTGCCCCCATTGCGGTGGCCGCGGTTTCCAGGACGCGATGCAGCCGCGCCCCACTCAAGACGCCTCCCGTAAGCCGACCACGCAGATGGTCTCAGTGCGCACCGATTGTGTCCACTGTTTCCACGGCCATGTGACGTGCTCGGCGTGCTCCGGCAACGGCCGTGTCACGTGCACCTCCTGCGAGGGCACAGGCAACGTCCGCACCTTCGACCAACTTACCGTGCATTTCCGCGACGCGACGCATGGCGAAGTGCTTGACTCGACCGACTTGCCCGACGACTTG
>DATFGJ010000273.1:0-4635 GCA_035249585.1 Lacipirellulaceae bacterium | reverse complement strand
CGATACGCTGATTGTGTTCGCCACCGATAACGGTGCTGAAGACCAATTTGCGTTCGCGACTTCACCGGGTTTCGTCGACGGGACCCCACTCCGCGGCGACAAATGGACGATTTACGAGGGCGGGCATCGCGTGCCGTTCATCGCCCAATGGAACAACCGCATCGCGGCCGGATCGACGAACAACCAGCTCGTGGAGCTCAACGACTTCATGGCCACCGTAGCCGATGTGATCGATTTCCAATTGCCCGCAGGGGCAGCTCCGGACAGCGTGAGCTTGGCGGCCCAGCTTTTGGGCCAAACGACCGACGCGGCGCGCAACCGCGGCGTTGAACATTCGGGCGGCGGCGCCTTCGCCTTCCGACAATTCGATGAGCACGGGCAGGAATGGAAGTTGATTTTTACATCCACCGACGGCGGTAGCGGAGCGGGCAAGCACGATCCGATGACGCCGATCACCAATTTCGGCCAATTGCAGCTCTATAATCTCTCAACCGATCCGGGCGAGCAGACGAATTTGCTGAGCGGCGGCGGCACGCCCATCATGCAGCAGCGGGCCACTGCTATGCAGGCGGTCCTGCAGCAATTCATTTCTTCCGGTCAATCGAGTCCGCTTGGCCTCCTGGCCGCCGAAGACCGCGTCATGCGGATTGACATCGGCCTCAACACACAGCAGACGCTCGCCACGGGCTGGAACAACTTCACCGGCGTCGCCCTCAGCCGGCCGGAAGTGACGCTGCAGCTGACCGACACTACCGGCGCCCAGACCGGTTATACGTTTTCTACCGATTGGACGATCACCAGCGGCGGCGATGCAGCGCTGAATTTGGAGGCCGCCAATTATAATGGACCGTATCCAGCGGAGTTGGCCGGTATCCCTGATTCCGCATTGCGCGACGGTGCGTATGTGCGCGATGGGGCGCTGCTCACAATGACGATCGACAATCTTGACAATCACGCCGAATACGATTTCTTGTTCTACGGAGCGGCCGGAAACACCGGCGACTATTCGTTGTTTACTGCCACCGGCAGCAATAGCGGTCAGGCCAACATCACGCCGCTCGTGGACAACAGCACGAAGGTCGCCAGAATCGACGGGATCATGCCGAACGCGGAAGGAATGATTACGTTGTTGTTCGAGGGCCGGCGGCCCGACGGCTCGCCTCAGTTGCCGAGTGTCGACTCCGACGCCTTGGGCCGGCTTAACTTCATTCAGATCCTCGAGCACCTGCTGCCGGTGCTTGGCGATTTCAACAACGACCGCCTGGTGAATGTAGCCGACTACAGCGTGTGGCGCACGAATTACGGATCGACGACGAATCTGGCCGCCGACGCCAACGGCAACGGCGTCGTCGACCCGGCCGATTTTGTGATTTGGCGGCGCGCGCTGGGAACCAATTCCGGCAGCGGCGCGAGTAACGCCTCGCACGGTTCGCCACAGCCCATACCGGAGCCGCTTTCATCGGTCTTGCTTGCCATGGCATTAACAGCGACCTTCTGCCAACGCAGGGCTTACTTACATTTAGTCGTTAACAGTTCAATGATGGACAATCATGAGGGTCTGAAAACGTGAGTCTTCCTAGGCTGCATTTTGTCTTTCGGTGCTCGCTTATCTTGTTTGGCGTCGCGTCGGCGCCTGGTGTGTCGCTTGCCGTCGTTCGTTCGATTCATATCGACTTCGGCATCAACAACCAGCAAACCATGCTGCCTGGCTGGAATAACTTCACCGGTGCAGCGCTCACCGAACCAACCACGGTGTTGAACCTCATTGATTCAGTCGGCAACCCGACCGGCATCGTGTTCACGCCCACGTGGTCGGCGCCTGACACCAATGATGATACGGGAATCGCGTTGGCGCTTGCAAATTTCCAGGGGCGCTACCCGGACGAGCTCCCCGGCATCGCTCAATCCGCGCTGCGCGACAATCTTTATGTGCGCGACGGATATACATTCACCGTCACGCTTAGCAACTTACCGGCGAACAGTCGATACAATTTCTTGTTTTACGGCGCGGCCGGGGAGACCTCGACGGGCGATTACTCGCTCTGGACCGTCACCGGCAGCAACAGCGGCTCGGACTTCATCACCCCTCTCGTCGCTAACCACACGCAGGTCGCAACAGTCAACGGCATTATCCCTAACGCAAGTAACAGCATCGCGGTTCGCTTCGAGGGACGCCGGCCAAACGGTGCGGTTCAAAACCCTGGGATCAACAACGACGGCCTGGGCCGGTTTAATTACATGCGCATTCTGCAGCACTCTCTCATCAATGGCGACTTCGATGCCAACGGCGTCGTCAACGCGGCCGATTACACGGCTTGGCGCAACGATTTCGGCAACTGGGCCCACGTTACGGGCTCTGACGGAAACCATAATGGTTTCGTCGACGCATCCGATTATGTCATCTGGCGAAAGGCGATGTCGACGGCCTCCGGCGCCGGGTCATCCTCAAGCGTGCAATCGCTCGCGGTGCCAGAGCCGCATGCCGTGCTGCTGCTTGCTGCGACGATCTTCAGCGTTTGCGGACTGAGAGTGCGGGATCGAGGCCGATCGCGGGGATGATCCGCTCGCCGCGAACCGCGCTCGCGATGACGTCAACAAATTGCCCTTCATCCGCAAATGCCGCTGGCAATTCGACCGTCGCATAACGGCAGGAAGTACCCAGCCACAACTCATTATCTCGCGCCGCGCTCGCTGCTCCTCGCTCCGGAGTCTCCACAAGCACTCGCAACCGCCGACCAACAAGCCGTTCGTAGTAGGCATTCCGCAATTCAGCCTCCTCGTCGGCTAGCTCGCGCGAACGTTCTTGCTGCACGCGTTTCGGCACTTGATCCGGCATGTCTGCGGCGGGAGTTCCACGCCGCGCACTAAACGGGAAAATGTGAATCTTTGAAAACCCCACGGCTCGACAAGCCGCGAGCGTTTCTTCGAATTCCGCGTCCGTCTCGCCTGGGAAGCCAATGATGACGTCGGTCGTTATGGCCGGTTGATCGAGCCGCTCCTGCGCCAGCCGGCAGCGGTCGATGAAACGCTGGCTGCCCCAGCGGCGCCGCATGCGACTCAGCACCGCGTCGCTGCCGCTTTGCATCGAGATGTGTAGATGTGCGGCGACCTTGTCAGGATGGTCGGCCATCGCGTCGATCAGCTCCCGCGTGACCTCAGTTGCCTCGATACTGGAGAGACGCACCCGAAAATCACCGGGCAGCTCGGCGATCAGCCGCACGAGATGCGACAGTCGAATCCAGCGGTGCTTCGGTTGGCGCCGGTTCCAATCGACGCCGTAATGGCCCAAGTGAATGCCCGTAAGCACGACTTCGCGATAACCGCGGTCAACCAGCCGGCGAACCTCATCGAGAATATGTTCGACCGGCCGGCTTGCGAGGTGGGGTCGCACGTACGGAATGATGCAGAAGCTGCAGCGCAGCATGCAGCCGTCCTGCACTTTCACATAAGCCCGATGCCGCCGCCCGAACCCGCTGATGCCCGTCGGAACGTCGGTCACTCCGAATCGGCCCAACAAGTCGGGCAGCTCGCGCTTATCGGTCACTACTTGCGATACGCCGGGCAGCGCGGCCACTTCGGCCGGCGCGCGAGTCGCATAACATCCCATGACGACGATCTTCGCGCCGGGGTTTCGCCGAGCCAGGCGACGGATAGCCTGCCGGCTTTTCGCGTCGCCTTCGGCCGTGACCGTGCACGTGTTGACGACGCACAGCTCCGCCGGCTCATCCTCGCGCGCATCCTGGTAACCGATGCTCACCAGCCCTTCGCGCACGTACTCCGTTTCGTACTGATTGACCTTGCAGCCAAGCGTTAACGTTCGGAGCTTCATAATTCTTGATCGCTCTCATTGCCTCGGCCGCAAGCCCGAATAAATGTCAGCGGCGCGAAGTCGGCGTGGCAGCCACGCTAAGACGTTAATCCGTGCTCAATCCGCCGATTCGATCGTAGCGTGCATCGAGCCTTTGCAATTTCGATCGGCTTCATCCTTGCCGTAAGCCAATATTTGATCGCGCTTCAGCTCGGCATGCTCTTTGGTGGTCGTGAACACAACGGCGCGGCCCTCTGCGTCAACGGTCTTGGCAAGCTGATGGCATTCTTCGGGCGTGTGTCCAAAAAGCTCGCGAAGCATCCGGTGAACGTATTCGAACGTGTGGACATCGCTGTCCCACAAGATGACATGGTATCGCGGGATTCGCCGCTTCTTGCCGGCTCTTTTGGTGGCGGTTTTCGGCTCGGGAACCAGCGTTGCGGTCCAGGAATCACTCTCGCGCTCGGGGTTCTCGCTCATACGCCAGCTTTCAATCGGGCGGTCTACGTGGCGCACCTGCGGTGGTGAAACCGCATCCAGCGCATTATATTGTACGCCCAGTGACCAAGCCGGGAAGCCGCGTGATGAACCGCGTTAGCGAATACATTTCGTCGCATCGCAAATCGTTTGAAGACGAGCTGGCTGAGCTGCTGCACATTCCGGGCGTGAGCGCCGATTCGCGACAGCGGGGCGAAGTCCGCCGGGCAGCGGAATGGATGCTGGGCCAGTTTCAGCGGGTTGGACTGGCAACAGAACTTATCGAGACGGTGGGCCATCCGTTGGTGTACGCCGAGTCGCCTCCCGTGGCGGGCGCACCGATCGCGCTC
>DATFGJ010000272.1:0-8355 GCA_035249585.1 Lacipirellulaceae bacterium | reverse complement strand
AAACAGAGACGCTGGAAAAGATGGAACAGCGCGTCGCCTGCGATCACCAGTATATCCGCGAGTGGTCATTCTGGATGGATCTCAAGATTCTGGCGAAGACGCTGCAGGTGGTACTCATACAGCGGAACGCATATTAAAGTTAAACCGCAAACAGCGGTCAGCGCACTAAGTCGGTCAACGATTGCGGTTTAGCTCGCTTGCAACTACTGAAATATCTCCGGGTTGTTATACGCGTCGAAGTCGCGCGCCGTGAACCCGTTGTTGACCTTGAGATTCATGTAAGTAAAGCTCTCTTCGAGCGGCGGCTCGCCGCCCGGCTGCTGCGGCCAGAGAAACGAGTCGTAATGAATGGGGATGCCCAATTCATTGTCGAAAAACACCCGGGCAATATGGGCGTCAAAACTTTGACGGGGGACGGGGTGAACGACTTGGACAAGCGTCACCGGCCGGTTGCCGATTTTCTCCGCCTTGGTGGTGACTTCACATTCGGCATATTTCAAGTCCGCTTCCATCTTGCGAATTAGCTCGGCCGTCAGGTTGCGAATGCCGACCCTTGTGATTGGGTGCTTTTGGCCGTTCATGGCCCGCGCACCGTTCGGATCAAGGTGCAGCTTGCCCGCAACGCGCTTCCAGCCCGCTTCTAGCACGACCAGCTCGTTGTTGTACTGGCCGTCGACGTAGACGACCTCGCGGCCTTGAAACGGCTTCAAGAACCGCATGTATACGCTGAATGGCTCGTGGCGAACCTTGAGAAAGATGTGCTGGTGCTCGCCCAGCGTGCCGTCGACCCGCTCGCACTTCACGAGGGTGCACGAATAATCACGGACGTTGCGGTCGATTTCCTCCAGGCTGGCCTTGCAAACGCGAATCGCCGGGGCCAGCGGATGCTCGCCCGGCTGCGGCGTGAAGTCGAGTGCGACTCGGCCCGCGGGCGGCGAATTGGCCGCGGGTGCTACGGTGGTCAACCCGCCATCTGCCTGCACATCCGACGGTTCGTTTGCCACACGGTAGACCGGCTCGCTCAACTGGCCCTGGCCATAAGTAGAGAGCGACGTGGCAAACATCAACAGCAGCGCAACGGCGAGGTAACGGCCGCGCGCAATGGGCCGCATTGCAGCAAAGGTCAGCGGCATGAAACGCTCCTATGTCCCGTCCATTGCGTGCCGAGAGGGCAACGTTGACACCTCGATGTTCGACACGCAAACAACTACAATCCCTTACGGGGAGTGCGGGGCGTTAGTTTGACGACGGCCGGTAGCGTTAGGTTTTTCTCACGCTAGCCTAACCGGAGAAAATATCCTAGACGACCTGGCTTGTCGGTGGAAGGGAGACTGCGTTGGCTGATTCCGAGCTTACCGTAGGGCGAGTAGTGTCGGCGCCGTTCGACGAGAACACCTATATCGCCCATTTTGGCGAGCGGCGCGACTGCATCGTCATTGATCCCGGGTTGGAGCCGCAAGCAATCATTGACTACTTGTCGGAGCGATCGCTGACGCCAGCGGCGATAGTGTGCACCCATGGTCACAGCGATCATATCGGCGGCAATGCGGCGCTCAAGCAGCAATGGCCCGAGTGCCCCATTGTGATCGGCGAACTTGATGCGGAAAAACTCATCAATCCGCAATTGAATCTGTCAGCCGCGTTTGGCTTCGCGATCACCAGCCCGCCAGCCGACCGCACCCTTCGCGAAGGCGAGCGTTTCTCGGCGGCCGGGATCGAATTGGATGTGCTCGAAGCGCCCGGGCATTCCGTGGGTCACATTGTGCTCGTTTGTAAAGTGGCGACGCCATGGCAACTGTTCGGCGGCGACGTGCTGTTTGCTGGCAGCATCGGCCGGACAGACTTCCCAGGCTGCAGCTTCGAAGTGCTCGAGCGCGCAATACACCAAAAGCTTTTCACGCTTCCGGACGACACAATCGTGCTGCCAGGCCACGGACCGGCGACAACGATTGGACGCGAAAAGCGCCGTAATCCGTTTGTCGGCGCGCCGGCGGGCTACCGGCGATCACATGACGCGGACTGAGCCGTCACGGATGTGATGAAGTCCGTTGACATTTTCGACGAGCAACGTGCCGTCGCGATCGATGCCCGCACAAACGCCGGTTATCCATCGGCCGCTGGCGTTAACGTCAACTCCTTGTTCTGAAAGCCAACAAAGGCGTTGCCAGGCATCTGGAAGTCGCGAGTCGCCGCGGGCCAGCTGGCCGAATCGTTCGTCCAGGGCCTGTAAGACACGCACTAACGAGTTTTGCAGCGCATGACGACGTCGCGTGACGTCGCACAGTGCCGTGCCGTTTGGTCCGACGTTCCGCGGCGCCATTCGCCACGAGTTATTGACATTGATGCCGATGCCGATGATGAGGCGGTCTTTGGCCGGCGCAGCGCCGCCGGGCGATTCTATCAGAATTCCGCAGACTTTGCCTCCGTCGAGGAGCACGTCGTTTGGCCATTTTATGCCGAGGCGCTGTTCCGATTTGGGATTTTGGATTGGCTGCGGCGAGCTCAGTCGAGCCGCGGATTGCGGATTAACTGAAGCGCTTATTTCGACGCTCAGTGCATCGCACACGGCAACCGCCGAAGCGAGCGACATTTGCGGCCAGATTGCCGGTGGCACGCCTGCCGTCATCGGATCGAGCAGCAGGCTGAAGGTCAGCGCACCGTCGGCCGACCACCATTTGTTTCGACCGCGGCCTTTGCCCGCGGTTTGGTGGCGCGCGAGGACCAGCGCCGGCAGGTCAATGGTCGAGTCCCGTGCCAATTCGGCCGCGCGATCGTTCGTCGAGGTGAGCGTGTCGTGGATTTCGGCATGGCGGACGAAAGTCGCGGCGCGAATTGACTCGGCGTCGAACATGGATACATAGCCCGGCCATTCTGGCCGGGAAGATGTGTAAGAGCAACGTCGTGCGCCGGACCAAGGCGGTCCGGCTAGGTAATTACTAGAGCGCGCCGGAGAGCGACGAGTCTTCGGCCGTCATTTCTTGAACGTTCGTGCTCTTGTGCATCTGGGGCAGCGGCTCGCCGGCTGACGTGGACGGCGAGGTCGCTGGAAACTCCAGCGTAAAGCGGCTCCCCTCGCCGAGCTGGCTCTCGACTCGGATACGCCCGCCATGCTCCTGCAAGATTTTTTGGCTGACCGGCAGCCCAAGCCCGGTGCCGCGCCCGCCTTTTCGCGAGACGAACACGCCGAAGATTTTTTCCAGGTCCTCCTTGGCAATTCCGCTGCCGTTGTCGACCACCTGCACGCGAGCCATGCGCTCTTCATTACTGTATTGTGTCGACACCTCGACGCGGCCGTTCTCGCGATCGGAGCATGCATCGATGGCGTTCGTGACGATGTTCAGCACGGCGCGGTGCATCGATTCGGGGTCGAACATCAAGGTGGGCATCGTGGGCGCGGGCAGCCAGGCAAGCTCGACGTTTTCTTCACGGGCGCGGGCCTTCATCAGTTCCACAATGTCCGCCACAAGCTCATTGAGATTGGCCGGCTCGGCGACCGGCTCGCGCTCTTTGCTGAATGTGAGCATGTCCATAACCAAAGTCGAGATGCGCTCCTGATTCTTCTCGACGATGTTCCAGCCTTTGCGCATGACGCCCACCGCTTTTTTGGCGGCTTCAATGTCGACCGTGCCGTCCTCGATGGCCTTGGCGTGGTCCTTCATGCCCATCTCGATGAGATAACTGCCGCCGCGCACTCCCTGCAGAATGTTCTTGATGTGATGTGACAACGAAGTGATCGTCTGGCCGACCGCGGCTAATCGCTCGGCCTGCACCATCGCCTTGTAGTACGATGTGTCTTCGACCGCCAGCGCCGCCTGGTGCCCGATGGCGATCATGAGCTTGAGATGCTCTTGCGTGAATTTGTTGGCAGATCCCTGCTGCAACATCCGCGCCGGCGTGATCGACGTGTCGATGTAGATGACTCCGACCACGTCGTAGCGACCTTGCATCGGCACGCAAATCGCCTCGCGCACGCCCATCCGCAAAATGCTCTTGGCCGCGTCCCAACGATCGTCGTCGCGGGCGTTGCTGGTGAGCACGCCTTCGTTACGCTCGACGACATAATCCAGTATCGTCTGGCTGATCGTGATGCGATCATCGCTTGACAGTCCCCTTCGGTGCCGGCGCACTTTAGGAACGAGCTGGTTCGTGTCGAGATCCTTGAGCATGATGCAGCCGCGGTCGGCGTCGACCCACTCGAAGATCATGTCCATGATTCGCGCCAGCAGCTGGTCGATATCAAGCGTATGGCTCACGGCCAGGGCCGTGCGGTACATGATCTGCAGATTGCTGCGCGCCCGGGCCAGCCAGGGCGACGATGTTTCTTCGGGCGCCGAAAGGATTTCGCTGCCCTCCGACTGGTGCATCGTGTGCACGATCCGCGAGCCGTCGTCGTCGGAGCTTTGGGCGACGATATTGATCTTATCGGCCAGGTCCTCGAATCGGCCCTCGGTGACACCAGTGTAAAGCAATAGCGTCCGGCCGAGTTGAAGCTGGTCGCCGCTGGCGAGTTCCTGCTCCTTGATCTGTCGCTGGTTTACGAACGTGCCATTCGAGCTATCGAGATCGACGATTACAACGGCGTCGCCGCGCCGGCGAATTTCGGCGTGCTCTCGCGAAACCTCGGTGTCGTGCAGCTGAATCGTGTTGGAAGCGCCGCGACCAATCGTCACGATGGGCTCTTCGAGCCGGTACCGCGTGCCCTGATCGCGGCCTTGGATCACGAACAGCGATGGCACGGTTGGGAATCTCCCGGGAATTGCTTCTCGACAGTGCGACCGCGGCGCAAGCGATGAAGCATTAAAGATGCGTCGGGGAAATGTTTTACGGAAGCCGCCAGATGAAGAGCCTTGCCCGTCGCCGTTCACGCAGCGTCCGGCAGCTCTCAATTTTACGGATCAATTACATGAAGTGGTAGGCCCTGGCGATGATTTGTCCGGCCGAAAATCAACCACGCAAACACCCGGCTGTGTCGAAGAAAACGATTAGCGAGTCGTTGCGGGGTAGTCTTTTGACTACGTTTTTTGCTGATGCAAGGTGCTAACGAGGTTCGATCAGCAGGGCCTCAATCGTCGTAGAGTTGGCCGCCGTCTGCTCGGCGTGATCCGCAATGACAGGAGGTGTTGATAGCAGAGATTCGAAGGGTGCACGCCACTGGAAAAATGCCCTTTACGCACCTCTCGCTTCTCGCCACAATACGCCCCGCATTTTTTGAGCCGGGCCGTGTTCCCGCGACGTGCGCTGCCGTGGCTTAGGGTTCGGCGATGCGCAGTTGAATTGAAAACGCGGCCGAATCAAGCACAGTCATGGATGACCCCCTTACAGCAAGGAGTGCTGACGTGAAATCGCTTCTCAATGGCAGGTGGGCCCTGGTGACGACCGCTGCGGCGGTTGCTCTATCGACATTCGGGCAGTTGTCCGCGCAGACGTTGCAAGGCCAAGCGACGCAAGGTCAGGTGCCGCTCGGTCAGGCAGCGCAGGCACCGCTGGGTGTCAACGTATCCAAATACGGAATTGCCGTCGTGGATATCAGCGCGATTTTCAAGCGGCATGCCCGGTTCAAGGCCACCATGGACACAATGAAAGCCGACATGGAGCGTGCCGACGCGGAACTGAAAGCGGAACGCGAAACGATTACGAAGGCTGAGGCACATCGCAATACGTTCGGCGTGGGCTCCGCCGAATACAAGCGGGCCGACGAAGAAGTCGCCCGCATGATGGCCGAATTGCAGCTCAAGATGGGACGGCTCCGGAAGGAGTTCATGGAACGCGAGGCGAAAGTCCTCTATCAGACTTATCAAGAGGTCGTGCAAGCGGTGGATTATTACGCCAAGCGGCACAACATCGGCCTGGTGTTGCGCTTCAGCGGTGAACCCATTGACCCCAATCGGCCCGACGACGTGCGCCGCGAAATCAGCAAGCTCGTGGTCATGCAAGACTCGATCGACATTACGCTCGAGGTGCTGATGCTGATCAACAGCCGGGACGCAACATCGCAGCAACCGCCGGCGCAGCAGGCTCGGCAGCCCGCACAGCCTGGTGTGCAGCGCCCCCGTTGATCGGGCAGGCGCAGCTCAGGCTTTCTAGCCTGCATTGGCAACGTTGTGTCAGGCTACAAGCCTGACCTACACCAAGTCCGCCTCGGACGCACCTCGCGCTCGGAGTCTCACGTCGATGTCAGTCGCGCGCCGCCAACGCACGCTTGCCCGGCCGGTTTCCGTAACCGGGTTTGGATATTTCAGCGGCCGCGACGTGCGCGTGGAATTCTGGCCCGCCGCCGAGGATGCCGGGCTCACGTTCGTTCGGCACGATCTCGGCCCGAGCGCGCGAGTGCCGGCCCGTGCGTCGCTGCGGGTCGACATGCCGCGGCGCACGACGCTCGAACTGGACGGCATTCGCGTGGAAATGGTTGAGCACGTGCTGTCCGCCTTGTCGGGGCTGCGAGTCGACAACTGCGAAGTGTGGGTCGATGCACAGGAAATGCCCGGGTGCGACGGCTCGGCAGCCGCATTTGTCGACGCGATCGATGCTGCCGGCGTAGTTGAGCAGCGGCAACCTGTGAGGCAGATCATAGTCGGGCGCAGCGTTCGCGTCGGCGGCGACCAAAGCTGGATTGAGGCGCAGCCCGCGCGCACCGCCGGTTTATCGGTCTCGTTCGAATTGGACTACGGCGAGGGCAATGCGATCGGGCGCCAAACGTATGCACTCGACGTAACGCCTGATGAGTTCCGCCGCGAAATTGCCCCGTGCCGCACATTCATTCCACAAGACGCGGCGCAGGGAATGCTCGCACAAGGCCTCGGCCATCGCGTGACGGCGCGCGACCTACTGATCTTCGGGCCGCACGGGCCGATCGACAACAAGCTTCGATTCTCGGACGAGTGCGTTCGGCACAAGCTGCTCGACGTAGTCGGCGATCTTGCGCTTACTGGCTGTGAAATCATTGGCCATGTCGTGGCTTATCGTTCGGGCCATCAGCTTCATGCGGAACTCGCCAAGCAATTATTGGAACAGGCGGAGGACAGCGTGGCGCCATTTCAAATGCGCGCAGAACGGAAATGTGCATAAGTGACTGGCTGTGGGAGGCGTGTCTGACGCCGATTTTGCGTTGCGAAATGGACCCTCGCCGAGCGATTCGGGTGTCTGGGTCGGAGACCCCTCCTATAAAGGGTTCAATCGCCCGCTCCACTTTTCATGTCGACTTTTCTGGAGTAACGAAGGATGACAGCTCGCATCGCCCAGACCGCATCGGTCGATCCGGCGGCGGAAATTGATGATGATGTCGAAATCGGCCCATTTTCAGTCGTCGGGCCGCAGGCGCGGATAAATAGCGGTACGCGTTTGTTAAATTCCGTCACGATCTTGGGCCGCGTGACCTTGGGGCATGATAACCTCATTTACCCCAACGTGGTCATCGGCGGCGAGCCGCAGGATATCAGTTATTCGGGCAGCGACACGCAGGTCATCATCGGCGACGGCAACACGATTCGCGAAGGCGTTACGATCAATCGCGGCAGCGAAAAAGAGGACGGGGTCACCCGCATCGGCCATAAGAATTTCCTCATGGCCTGCTGCCATATTGCGCACGACTGCAAGCTCGGCAGCCAAATCATCATGGCCAACGGCTCGCTGCTGGGCGGCCACGTGCATGTCGACGACTATGCGTCGATCTCCGGCGCCGTAGCGGTGCATCATTTCACGAGCATTGGAAGTTATAGCTTCATCGGCGGCTTGAGCCGCGTGCTGCATGATGTGCCGCCGTTCATGCTTTGCGAAGGCGCACCGGCCCGGCCGCGGTGCATTAACATCGTAGCTCTGAAGCGTCACGAATTCGCGCCGCATGTGATCGACTGCCTCGCTGAAGCGCACCGCCTGATTTATCGAGCCAAGGTTGGCGTCGACCCGGCGCGCGAGGTGCTGCGCAGCAATGGGCAGCTTGTGCCGCAAGTGAACCAGCTGCTGGCGTTCGTCGAAGGCCAGCAAGTGGGCCGACATGGTCGCAGCCGCGAGGCAAGGAGGGCGGCGTGAACCCACTGCGTGTGGCGATCATCGGGGCCGGCCATTTGGGGCGGATTCACGCCCGCATCGCTGCCGCGCTGGAAGAGATCGAGCTGGTTGCGGTGGCCGAACCGGTAGAAGCTGTCCGGGCGAGCGTAGCCCAGGAAGCTCGCACGCGGGGCGTTGCCGATTATCGCGAGCTGATCGGCGAAATCGAGGCGGCCATTATCGCCACGCCGACCCATTCACACCACGCAATCGGCATGGACCTCTTGGCCGGCGGTGTGCCGCTTTTAATTGAAAAGCCCATCGCCGCTACCGCGGCCGATGCCAACGAACTGGTCGCGCTGGCGCGCAAGA
>DATFGJ010000271.1:0-3477 GCA_035249585.1 Lacipirellulaceae bacterium | reverse complement strand
CGCCACGATCACCCCCATCGCGACAATGATGAGCGGTTCCAGGATCGTCGCCATTTCGCGCAGCTTCGATTCTCCTTCTTCTTCGTAATGCTCGCCCATCAGCTCGGTGACCATTCCCAGCGTTCCAGTGCGTTCGGCCGTGAGGACCATTTCGGCTGCCACGGCCGGCACGAATCCGGCATTGATGAGCGAGTTGGCCAGACCGCGGCCGTTAAGAATCGACCTTTCCAAATCGTCGAACAAGTCGCGATAAAGGGCGTTGCGAATCGAGTTGCGCGTGAGCCGCAAGCCGTCCAGCAGCGGCACGCCGCTTTCGATCATCAGCCCGAGCAGGCGGAACGTGCGACCGATGTAAAACGCGCGGGTGATTTCACGCAGGACCGGCATGTTGAGCATGGCAGTGTCCCAGCGGCGCCGGCCTGCTTCGAATCGCCGCGACATCAGCAGCGCAACCAGGCAGCCAACGACCAGCGGAAGCCAATACAAAATGTGCTGCCGCAGCATGTCGGAAACCGCGACAACAACCTGCGTTAGTCGTGGCAGTGGAATCTCGTATTGACTGAAAATGTCGGAGAACTTGGGCAGCACGAACGTCACCAGGCCGATTACCACCAGCGACGAAACGCACGCCAGTACGACGGGGTACGCCAGCAGCGTGCGAATCGCGGCGCGCACGCGAATTTCCGTCCGCTGAAACTGCGACAGCCGGGCGAGCACGTCCGGCAGCTTGCCGGCTGCTTCGCCCGCGGCCACGCTAGCGACGTACGCGTCGCCGAAGACGGCAGCTTGCACTTGCATGGCGTCGGAAATGCTTTTGCCGCCGGTCACGTCCCGGTGCACTTGGGCCAGGATAGCGCGCAGCGTTGCGTTGCTGCATTGCTGCGAAAGCGAATTGAAGGCCGAGGCCAGGTCGACGCCGGACCGCGTCATGATGGCCAATTGTGTGGTGACGCTCAATAGGTCGCGCTTGGACAGGCTGCCTCGCCCGCGCCCGCCGAACAGCGTTTTCCACAGCGTATCCTTGGCCTTGCGGCGCACGTCGATCACGAACAGGCTCTGCTCGCGCAGCGCGCGCTTCACCGCCTCGACGTCAGGCGCGCTGACGTGGCCGGTCTGGATATCGCCAGCGGCGGTTTTGGCTGTGTAGGTGAATTGCATGTTGTCTTAGCTCTTAGCTTTTAGCTATTAGCCAGAAGGAATTGGCTTCTGGCTAATAGCTAATGGCTAACAGCTAATAGCTACCCTCACTCGAAATACGCCACCCGCATCACTTCCTCCAAACTCGTCTGTTCCTTCTCCGCCAGCCGAATTCCCTGCTCCAGCAGCGTCTTGCCACCGGCGCGGCGGTAGCAATCGCGAATCTCGTCGATGCTGGCGCGGGCCGCGATCAGACTGCGCATCTCGCGGTCGACCGCCATGACTTCATAAATACCGGTTCGGCCGACGAAGCCCGTGTCGTGGCACTTGGGGCAACCCTCGCCGCGGACAAAGCTGCGCCGCCGGTCGCCCTGGTAATGGATCGTTTCCAAAAGCTCGTCCGAGGCGTAAACAAATGTCTTGCACGAAGAGCAAACTGTGCGGATAAGACGCTGTGCGATCACTCCGACGACGGAGGCAGCGATCTTGAACGGCTCGATCTCCATGTCGGCCAGACGGTGGATTGCGCCGGCGCAGTCATTGGTGTGCAGCGTGCTGAGCACCAAGTGCCCGGTGAGTGCGGCCTGCACCGCGATTTGAGCCGTGGGCACATCGCGGATTTCGCCGATCATGATGATGTCGGGGTCCTGGCGCAAAATCGATCGCAGGGCCGAGCTGAACGACAACGATCGCGATTCGTCGACTTGCACCTGGTTTACCAGCTCCACCTGGTATTCCACCGGGTCCTCGACCGAAACCACATTGCTGTGAACACTCTTGATAAGCTCAAGCGCGGAGTAAAGCGTCGTCGTTTTGCCGCTGCCCGTGGGCCCCGTCACGAGTAACAAACCATAGGGCTTTTCCAGCAGTAGCTTGACGCGCTTGAGCATGTCCGGCGGAAAGCCCAGCACGTCGAGATTGAACGTGAGGTTTTCCTTGTCGAGGATGCGGAGCACAATCTTCTCGCCGAGAACGGTGGGCAGTGTCGAAACGCGGAAGTCGACTTCACGGCCCTCCACGGTGACCTGAAAGCGCCCGTCCTGCGGCCGGTTGTGTTCGGCGATGTCCATCTTGCCCATGACTTTGATGCGCGAGACGAGCGCCGGGTGCATATCGCGCCGCGGACGCAATGCTTCGTACATCTGGCCGTCGACGCGGAAACGCACGATGGAGAACTTGCGGCTGGGCTCGATGTGAATGTCGCTCGCGCCGGAGCGGATGGCCTGCACCAACAGATAGTTCACGAGGTTGATGATCGGGCTGCCGTCGACCATCGACTCGACGTTGGTAAGGTCGGCCTCGGCCGCATCGGATTGCAGCTGCACGGCCGATTCGTCGAGATCGGCAGTGACCGTGTCAACTTCGAAGCCTTCTTCATAGCACCGCGGCAGCGTGCGCTGGATGCTGGTGCGGAAGGCGAACACGGGCCGCACTTTGAGCCGCGTGATTCGCTCCAGCTCGTCGACGTGTTCGAGGTTCTGCGGATCGGCCATCGCGACGCAGAGCGTGTCGCGAATCTTGAACAGGGCCACTGCGTCGAGCCGTTCGGCCACACGGCGCGGCAAGAGCCGCACCGCCACGGGGTCGATCATGCCATCGCGCAGGCGCGTGGCCGGCACGCCAAGGTGGTTCTCGATAAACGGTAGGATGGTGTCCTCCTGCACCATGCCCATTTCGACGAGCGTTTCGCCTAGGCGCAATCCCTTTTGCGACCCTTCGGCGAGCGCCTGGTCCAGCTGCTGGGGGGTGATGATGTCGGCGCCGACAAGCTGCTGACCGAGCGTTACCCGGCCGGCGCGCGAGGGCCTTGGCGGCACCGGCACCGTCTCCGGGCGCCGTTCGGCGTCGGCAGAGCCGGGCGCGCCCGCTGCACTGGCAGGGCCAGCGGGACTCGGAGCACCGGCGGCGCCCGTGTCACGCCGCCGAAGCGGATCGGTTTCTTTGATCGTGGATCCGTTCATTGCACAAAACTTCGCACTGCGCCGCGCGAGTCGCGGAAGATTTCAAATTTGGCGCCCACGCCGGTGCACTTGAGCACCTCGATGCACAAGGCGCCCGGGCTGGCAAGTTTCAGCGCGCCCCCCATGCGTTGGCATTTCTCCTGCACGTCCAGCAGGAGCTCCAAGCCGGCGCTGTCGATTAGCGCAACCCCTTGCAAATCGAGCACGATGAGCGGTTGCCCCCGTTCGAGCTGCGCCTCGAACACTTTGGCCAGCTCGGCGACGTGCTCGCCGGAAATTCGTTCGCCGCCGCTGATGACGTCGACGGCGCCTTGGCATTTTTGTTCGAACATGGGTTCAGGGTTCAGGGTTCAGGGTTCAACTACGGCTATAGGCCATA
>DATFGJ010000270.1:0-7730 GCA_035249585.1 Lacipirellulaceae bacterium | reverse complement strand
GTCGATTTGAGAAACGACTATGTAATCAAGGTGCAGGAAGCCGATTTGGCCAGTCTGGAGCAGGTGGATCTCGGCAATTTGGAAGAGAAAAAAGTAGTCAGCGTCGGCAACGAAGATTTACGCCGCCTGGAATCCACTGAGTTAATCAAGATCGACGATCCGATCTTATCGATGCACGGACTCGGTTGGGGCGGGCTATTCACCGCGATTCTGATCGCGCTAATTGTGGTCCGCGTCCAAAAGCTTTTCAACGACGCGAATCTCGTCGTCAGGCTGCCACAAAGCGTGCCGCGGATCGTCTACGAGTCGTTCGTTTCCCTCACACCGCTTTTATTTCTCGTGGTTGTGTTTTGGATAATCCGTTTTGTAATTGGGGTGGATATCAACCATGCCGTTCAGACGGCGCTCAGTCCGCTCGTGTTTGCCCTCAACACGCTGCCCGGCATTCTCTTCTACGCCTTAATCGTGACCATGCTCTGGTCGGTCGGCATCAATGGCGACATCACGATGGAGGGCATCGTTGCGCCGTTCTTTCTGCAATACCTGGCCGCAAACGTCGCGGCCATGAACCAAGGCGAATCGCTTCCCTACATCACGGCCACTGGCTTTTTCACTACGTTCGTAAACGTCGGCGGCACCGGGGCCACGATCGGCTTGGCGCTCGTGCTATGGAACTCCAAGGAGCCCGGCTTTCGCCAGGTCAGCCGCCTGTCGCTGCCAACGCAAATCTTTCAGATCAACGAGCCCATTTTCTTCGGCCTTCCGATTGTACTGAACCCGGTTTTTATGATCCCGTACGTGCTCAATGCGCTAATTCTCACAGCCAGCACTTTCCTGCTCATGAACTGGAACGTGATTCAAAAGCCGTTTGTCAGTGTGCCATGGACGACGCCGCCCGTGATCGGGCATTACCTGGTCACCGGCGGCGACTGGCGCGCGGCCGTGTGGGGCGTGGTTTCGATCTTGATCGCGATGATCGTTTACTACCCGTTTGCCAAAGTCGCGGAACGCGAGCGGCTGAAATCGGAAAGCCAGCGCGAACCAAAAATATAGGGACGGTGTGGCATGCGGTCGCCGCGCGGCTCGACTGAGCTCGCCGAAATCGGCGGGGTAAGCAGGTTTCCACTGCCGTGCTCACCCACCGCGGGCGGGTGGCTGGGACAACGCCCGAGTTACACCAGAATTCGCTGGGGCGATGCCCCAGGCACCCGACGGCAAACATCCGTAACGCGCTACTTCGCCACCAGCCCAGGCAAGGTCGCCCGCGTCGGCTTGCGCGGCGTGTTGTCGTGCACGAGAATGCCGCTCTCGCCGACGAAATAGGTGTTGAAATCGGCCACGACAAGGTTATACGCCTCGGCGTTGATGGCCGGTTCAACCGCTTCGATCCGCGGCGCACACGTGATGCCATGCAAGACGGCGCCGTCCTCGATTTCCTTGGCCATCCGCCAGCCGACGCCAGCGACCCAGAACGGGTGCCCGCGCGTGGACTGCAACTCTTCGCCGCCGACGGAGATTTTCACAATGGCACTCGGTGGCCGGACCGTGCGGCCGATTACCGGCTTGTACGCCAACTGGCCGGTATCGACATCCTGTGCGAGCACTAGGTCGCCCAGCTCAAGCGATTCGATTGGCCGCTGCCCGATCTTGGTCCACACAGACGTGCCCCGGACGAAGCACTCGCATTGCCGTGGTGGCGGTATCGTCTCGTAGGAGGCTTGGTTCGATTCATAAACAGGCCGATCTTCGTATCGTTCATATTCATTGTAATCCGACCACCAGTCCCACCATTGTCGCGGCTCGAGACCGAAGCTCTGGCCTGTCACATTAGCGAGCACAAATAGAATCCGTTCGTTCGATGCGGCAGTAGCACGATTCGCTGCGGCCACATCGGCTTCAACCGCGGCCGCTTCGCTCGCATAGCGCCTCGACACCCGTGCCGCGGAATTTGCGGCTTGGGCCAACAGCCGCGCATCGGCCGCCGGATCGGGCACTTCCTCCGCGCCTGCCAACCGCGCGACGATCTGTTGTGCGACCGCCGACTGTACTGCCGTTTGTACGCGCTGGCTCGACCAATCGGCGTGCGATCCTTCGCGATACAGCGAGTGCAGATACGTCACGCTGCCATCTCCTGCCGCGACAACGTGAAATGACGATTCGATCGGCGCCGCCAGGGAGTCCAAAAGCGCCGGCACATAATCGTGCAGCGACCGGTATCGGAGCCGATCGGACGCCGAAGAGCGCACGGTCTGAAACGGCGAAAGCAGCGCATGCCGCAAGAGCGATTCCGTAGCCGCATGGTCGCTCATGCCTTCCAGCGCCGTCACGAAGGCGAGGCTCATTTCGCCGCGCCATGGGCTGGGGGAACTATCCGTCGGGCTGCCGGCCAACGTGGCGCTTTCAAGCGTTGGGATAGCCACAGGATCGTCGATCGCGCGAATCTCATCGAGTGTTTGTTGTCGATTACTATCCGCATTGCGCGCAAGCGCCCGTTGCCATTTTGCGAGCCTCGACTGCCATTCGCGCGAGGCTTGTCGGGTCTCGAACCGCTCCTCGCGGGCCGCTTTAATTTCCGGGCGCGACAAGAGCTGTCCGTCCGTCCAGCGCACGCCCAGTGCACGGAGCGCTTCGCGATGCGCGGGCTGATTCGACAGCACGCTCGCCCAGTGGAAGCGCGATTCCTCTTCGAGGCCGTTCTTGCGGCACCAGCGCGCTAAGGCCAACTGGCTGGCCGGACTTTCTCCAAATTCAGCCCGGCGGCGGCGATACTCGGCCTGATCGGGATCCGACGCCGTGCGGCGCTGCGCTTCTTCGACTGTCAGCCACTTGCCGTCGACCTCGACTTGCCCCAGCTGCCAGCGGGCCAGCTGATATTGCGGATCGGTCCGCACCGCCTCGCGCAGAAGCGCGAATTGCCGCGCCGTGTCGCCATCGATTGCGGCCTCTCCGGCTTCCTCGACTAGCCCCTCGGCGGTCGTTGGATATCCAGAATTTCCGCTCGCACCTGCGTGAGGGTGCGAGGTGAAAAACCCTGCGCAAGTGAGGGTGGCCCCGATGAGTGTTCGGCTAAACCACCAGCCACGATCAGCACGAATCGCCAGGTTCATTGCGTGTCTCCTGCCACTGGGCGACATTTATTCGCGGTTTTGCCAATTTGTCGTCGCCGCCGCGCATTTCTTATTCCGTATTGTGCCGCCCACATATTCCCGATTGCAAGTTTGGCGTTTGAAAATATGGAGGTAGCGTAATGCTCTATTGACTCCGCGCGGCAAATTGGGGTGCAATGGCGGACGAACGACCGCCGGTCAGGCGTATTCAACCTATGGAGTGCAAGCGCGCACAAGGAGGAGAAAGGTGAACGCCAACGAACCAGCCGTGTCGCAGGAGGAAATTGCTCGCCGCGCCTACGAGATATGGCAGTCTCGGGGTTGCCCTTCGAGCGACGGCACTGATGAATGGCAGGCTGCAGAAGCGGAATTGACGGCCGCCCGCGTCGCCCGCAACGGTTCCACGCAGCAGCGAATGCAATCCTGGTGGAGCCGCGTGCTGAAGAAAGGCAAGCGACAAGAAACGCAGTAGCCGAACACGCAGAATTCGACTCAACTATTCTCGTGGCTGAATTCGCAAGAATTCAGCCGACGGGTGGCTGGGGCAACGCCCCAGATAGCCTGATTTGCTGGGGCGATGCCCCAGGCACCCATTTCGTCGCATTTTAGCGAAGCGAACGCGAGTTCTCTGCAGTTCGCTCGGGCGCGTCCGGTCCGATTGCCACACCGATCCAGCCGTCTTCAAGTACCAGCTGGGTGATCGCCAGCCCGTTAAGTTGCGAATCGCCGAATTTCTCCAGTCGCAGGATGGGCAGCCGGCGATCTTCCGACAGGACGGTGTTGAACACGTTGTGCAAACGGGCTCGATCCGTGGAACCGATTCGGCCCTCGATCCCCAGCGGCCCTTCGCGCACGAGTTCCGCATCGAGCCCTTCAACGACAGGCACATAGAACGCGTGCACAACGATGTTCTCCATCCGCCGGCCCTGAAGTTCCACTGACGATAGCCCGAGCATCAGCTGCACTCGGCCGTCGTTGATACGGATTTGCACCGCGTCGCGATAGGCAAACTCGAACACGATGTCGCGTCGGGCATCCGGCGAGTTTTCGAGCGCGAGCCGCGGAAAACGTGCTCGCAGCTGCGCTTGAAGCTCCGGTGCCGTGCAGCACAACGCGTCGAGGCCCAGGCTCGCACCCGCATTGGTCAACGCCGACTCGTGAATCTGCAGACTCGCCAGGCTATCGGACAGCGCGCGGGGACGCGGCGTATGGCCGCCGAGCTGGTGATTCCCGGCGATGCGAAGTCGAGCCACGAGCCGCTGGTCGGTGGTCATCAGCTCGATCGGCGTGAGATCGATACCGCATTCCGCCATCGGAGTGAGCAGCCGCGATTGAATCTCCTGTTCCACGCCGTCGATGGCCGCGATTGTCTCCTCATCCATCTGCTCGACGGCGAGAATGCCGACTTTGGATTCGACCTCCGCGCGGGCACGCGACCGCCGGGCACGATACACTTGAACCGCGCGGTCGCGAGCCAACGATCCGACGAGGGGCACCCAGTCGAAATCGGTGGTCACGCCCACCAGGCGATTATGGTTAGTAGCATTCACGATTGTGGGCGCAAGCCGTACACCGCTGGGGTCGACGACGACGGTTTTCTGAGCCGTGAAGTCGGTCGAGCTGCGGGTGTGCAGCCTGGCCCGGCCGCCGTCGGCAAGCGTTCTGGAGTTCACAACGCCCTGCGCCTCGACGTCGAACTGCCAGCGCCCCTCGGCGGGCTGCAGGCGAATGCTGCTTTCCGACACGCTTTGCGACCGGCCGCGCACCTGAGTGCCGGCGATCCGTTCGCGGACCGGCCGATCCTCCGTCCGCTCGCGGCGGGCCAAACGGTTCAACAGCTCCGACGTAATTGCGATGCGCACGTTGGCATTGCGGTAGTGTTGTTCGACGACTTCGGCCAGCCTGAGATCGAGCGGGCTGGAGGACGCTTCCAGATCCCGCTGCCGTTCGGTAACTTGCCGGCCAATTTTCGGGTCGCGGCTTTGTTCGTACGCTTCCAAATCGTTCGACAAGCCGCTGGTATCCGCTTCGCCGCTCGTTGGCTGCGGCTCGCCGACCAATAACGATTTCAGCGATCCCCGAGCCGCAATTCGCTCTCTGCCTTGTCGCGCCACGCGAATATCGTGCACAGCAGACCAACAATCGAGCCGGCGTGCCAGGCCCCAATGCGCCCGCAGTAGCTCGACGCGCAATCGGTCATCCCTGGTTTCATTCGCCAATTTCATGGCTTCTTGGGCCGACTGGCTCAAGTCCCACAGCACGCTCGACACGTCTCCCTGTTCCCAGCGACGACGATCAGTAACCGCTCGTAGCTCTTCGACGGTCGTCTGCGCCCATTTCGCGGAGAATGGATGCCGCGATAGCCGCTCGATCTGTTCGAACAACGTTTGCGGCACGCACCAAGGCTCCGCCTGACCCGAATCGTCCGGCTCATCGTGCGCCGGGGCCAGGGACGCCGTGTCGTTTGGCTCAATCGGAATAAGCGTTGGAATATTGGCCGGAAGCATCGCCAATCGTTCGCCCGGATTCACCAGGCGGAGCGTCGACGCCGCGGGCAAGCCCACTTCGACCGTCGGCGAGCTAACCTCGGCCTGGTCTCCGGTCGAAGGCGATCGGGTCGCAAACGGGCCATCCGGAAAAACGGGCGGCAGGTCGATCGGTTGGCTTTGAAGTACTTCAGGAACCGGCGGCGCAAACAATTCATGCAAACGGGCCATCGCGGCAGCAAGCGGCTGCAACACGTCAGCGGCCGAGCGCTCGGCCATCGCCCGCCCGAGCCGCTCCACCACGACCATCACCAGCGCGCTGCGCCTGGGCGACGAATCTCGCGAGGGTCCGATTTGCGGTGCCGCCCATTCGATCTCGGGCGCAAGCACTTTTGGCGCCTCAAACTGCTGCCCACGAAGAAAATCGATCCCATTTAATCCACGCTGGAATTGGTATACCGGCATTCCCAAGCGTGCCGTCTCAATCAGTTCTTCGATCGTCGGCGGAGGACAAAGCGTAATCAGGTTGCCGTTCGCCAGAGTGCTTCCAGGTAATTCGAGTTCCAATTCATGGAAGCCGGTCGTGGCCAGCGGATTGAGCGCGGTGTAGGGGTTGAGCGCAGCGTACGGAGCTTGAAACATCGAATAGGTGGAGTCAAAGGCCCAAACCTGCTCCACATCGGTCACATTCGAGGTTCCATCGCCGGCCGCGACATTCGTGGCCGAATCGTGCGGTTGCCAAAAACGGGGCACTGCGAGGCAAAACAACAGCAATGCCACGAGCATCGCGACGCATGGCCAGGGGCTTGGTTTGGAATCCACTTGCATGGCTTGCTTTCAAGCGCCGGGATCGTCAGTTCGGCGCGGCCACACGGTATGCTGGAGCAAAACGCCGGTGGGCGGTTTGCATCAAAAGGCGGGAAACAACACACGGGCAGTTCGGCCGTGTGGGGGAACATCCGGCTATCAGCTAAGATCGGTAATGTGTGCCGACTCAATAAAACGAGAATTCCAGGATTAACTGGATTGGTGCTAGCGGGCCGAATTCTGTGACTGAAAGTCTGAAGTCAGCCTGTTTGATCTCGCAGCCTCGGCCGGCCGGCAGATCGAACGCACCTAATCCCAATCGCCAGCAGTCGTTACGAAACCAACTCCGGTGATAAGGACCTCGCATGAAGACTGAATCCGAAGGCCAGTTGCTGCGGATTTACATTGGCGAAAGCGACCGCTGGGAAGGCCGGCCGCTGTACGAGGCCATTGTGCGGGCAGCCCGCGAACTCGGGCTCACCGGGGCGACCGCCCTGCGCGGCATCGAAGGCTTTGGCACAAATAGCCGGATCCACACGGTGAAGGTTTTGCATCTCTCCGAAGCCCTGCCGATCGTCGTCGAAATTGCCGACCGTGCCGACCGTATCGCCGGGTTCATCCCGACGCTCGACAAGATGGTTGGCGAAGGAATGGTAACCGTAGAAAAGGTGAACATCATACTCTACCGCCAGGAACCAGGTTCCGTGCAAGTAGCGGTACAAGAACAAGATGACGGTGAGCTGCAACTAGAGTCGGCCGAACCGCAGGCGACAGCCCCACCAGAGACCGCGTTCTCGAAAGCCACGGACCGCACGCGGCAGATCATTGAGTCGGCCAAGCGGGCCGCAGCCAAATCGCGCCGCGCGTACGTTGACAGCGTCGACGTACTGCTGGCCATGTTGCGCGAAAATACGGGGGTCGCCGGACAGGTGCTGGCCGGCCTGAACGTCGACGTGGAAACGATTGAACAATGCCTTCGCGATCAAGTCAGCCGCGACGAGCCTTCTGCGGCGTATCTTGCGTCATTGGACAGACGAAGCTTAACCGAAGCCAAGTGGCTGGATCACCACTACCCGGGCACCGAACACCTATTGCTGGCGCTTTGCGAAATCAGGCCCAGCGCGGCAACGGACGTGCTGACCCGCCTCGGCGTGCAGCCACGCGACATTTGTAAGGAGGTGCTCGAACTTCTCGGCCACGGCGACGATTGGCAACGCTGGCTGGCCGATCATCCGGAAATGTGAATGGGCAGAGATGAGGAAAGCAAAAAATCTCACGCAGAGGCGCTGAGGACGCGGAGTTAGGAACACTAATCTGCGCTAATTCCCGC
>DATFGJ010000269.1:0-7223 GCA_035249585.1 Lacipirellulaceae bacterium | reverse complement strand
GGCTGGAACGGTGGCGCGTGCCGCGCGTGCTGGCGGTGATTCTCGTCGTCGCCGCGTCGTTCATCCCTCTGGGGGTCGTTGGATGGATCGTGGGAGATCAATTAGCTGTATTAAACCAGTCGTTGCCCAGGTATCAGGAAGCGATTGTCGAAAATATCGCCGCCAAAGTACGCTCGATTCGGCCGAGTTCTAAGACTCTAAACACGGTCAGCAAAACGGTTGAGGACGTGGGAAAGAAGCTGTCCGACGGCGACGCGGACGACTCAGACAATGTCGATAACGCCGCTAGCAAAGTGCCTGAAGAGTCCGTCACGCCGGAAGAAGCGACGACCAAAGACGAACCAGGCGCAAACGCTGACCGCGATGCGGACGACGCGGTACCCGTAACCGTCGTCAATCGCCCATCTCTGTTCGACCAGGTGGGCAACTGGTTAGGCCAGTTGGCTGCTCCGCTTGCCGCCGCGGGCTTGGTTGTCGTGCTCGTCTTCTTTCTTCTCTTAGACCGCGAAAGTCAGCGCAACCGGCTGATCCAATTGTTCGGCAAATCGAATTTGCGGCTCACCACCGAAGCGTTCCATGACGCGGGCGAACGTGTCGGCCGTTATTTGCGGATGCTGTTCCTGATCAACATGAGCTACGGCGTCGCCGTGGCTTTGGGTTTATCGTTGATCGGCGTGCCCAGTGCCGTCATGTGGGGGGTGCTTGGGTTCATGCTGCGGTTCCTGCCGTATATCGGCCCGTGGATTTCTGCGCTGGGGCCGATTCTCGTTTCGCTCGCCGTAACCGAAGGCTGGGCGCAGCCTTTGTTGGTCATGGGGATGTACATTGTGTACGAGCTATTGCTCAACAACGTCGCCGAGCCAATGCTCTACGGAAGCAGCGTCGGTGTGTCAAGTTTCGGAGTGATACTCTCGGCCATTTTTTGGACGTGGCTGTGGGGTCCGTTCGGCCTGGTTCTGGCAATGCCGATGACGGTGTGCCTCATTGTCACGTCCCGATACATTCCGCAGCTGAGGTTTCTCAACGTGATACTGGCCGATCAGCCGCCGCTGACGCCGCCGGAGCGAATTTATCAGCGACTGTTGGCGTTTGATTACAACGAGCCGCTTAAAGTGGCCCGCGAGCATCTCAAATCGTCAACGCTTGCGAGCTTTTACGACGACGTTTTGATCCCTGCGCTTATGATGGCCGAACAAGATCGCCACGCCGGCCTTCTGAACGAAGAACAGGAGGAATTCGTGCAGGAAGGTGCCGGCGACCTCGTCGCGGAATTGCGCGATGCGGCGCCGATCGTTGAAACGGCCGACGCCGACGCGTCAACGATTAGTGCGATGCCCGGCAGCGACGGTGCGTTAGCGAACGCGGAGGCGAAAGCACGCGTGCTGTGTATCCCTCTCCGCGACGAAGCCGACGAGACGGCCGCCCAAATGCTGGCCCAGTTGCTCGCCGCCGAGGGCTTCGCAGTGGAGACGGAGGCGGCCGCTTCGCTCACCAGCGAGCTGGTCGACCGCGTGGCCACGACGGCCAGCGACCTGGTCGTGATCTCGATCTTGCCGCCGATTTCGCCGCGCGACAGCCGGCTCCTTTGGAAGCGTCTTCGCAGCCGCTATCCGGAGCTGCCGATCGTCGTTGGCTATTGGAGCGCCCGTGTCGGCAAGGATTCGCTTGAACCGCCGGAAGACGATCGTGCCACGAAAGTGGCCACGACGCTCGCCGAGGCTGTGACGCTTGTGCGTACCGGCGCGGCCCAAATAAAACTGGCGGAAAATGACGTATCGCAGGAAGCCCGGACGGCGGGCTGAGAACGTTACGCCGTCGAAGGATCGCCGAGGGCAAGTCGCACAATTGGAGGTATGAGAAGAGGTGCATTTATTGGCCTGTCGTGACGTGTTTGTCGTCGCAGCCGGCGCAAGTTATAATGAAGCCGCGCCCAGTCGAAAAAAGTAAATCGACATGACTCAGCTTAAGTTCATCATCGAGCAACACTCTGACGGATTTGTGGCGTACCCACTTGGCCTGCACGGCGTCGTCGTTGGAGAAGGCGATACGTACGACGAAGCACTTGCTGATGCGAAGTCGGCGGCCAAGTTTCACATCGAAACTTTTGGCAAGGACGCGTTTCCGAGTGATTCGCCGATTGTCGACGCGTTCCTCGTTGAGGCCGGAGTCGACGCCTGATGGCGAAGTTCCCCGTCGATGCTCCCAAACATCGTGTCATCAAGGCTTTGGCCGAATTGGGTTTTAGTGTCGTGTGGGAAGCGGAACACATAGCTCTCAAGCGCGACAACCCCGATGGCACGACGCCGATGTCAATTCCGAATCATCGCACGATCAAAGGGTCCACGCTGCGGCGAATTTGTACTCACGCCGCGATCGACCGGAATGCGTTCATAGAAGCGTACGAACGCAATAAGTAGTCATCTACCGCGCCGGTCGCACTGCGCTATGCGCCAGAATGATTTTCTTCTGACCGACAGTTGCAAATTGAATTGTCGCGCGGCGGTTCTTGTCCGCACCGGAGAGGGCCACGATCTTGCCTGGGCCGTACTCCGGGTGCGTTACCGTCATGCCCTGTTTGAAGACATCTGGTGAAACTCGAGCAAGCTGATCCCCACCTGCATCAGTGACCGCCGCAGGCGATGCGCCAGAGACGGCACTGCTGGCGGGGCCAGCAGCGGCACCTGAGCGTTCCAACGCGGCCGCCGTCGTGATTGCTGCCGCAGCGATTCGTATTGCCTTTTGTGCATCGCTAACCTCAGACGTTTCGACCGACACGTCCTCGATTTGCCAGTCGTCCCAGGATTCATCGTCGTTGTCATCATCCGGCTCCGCCCAGGGGTCGAGCGAGCGCACATCCCGCGCTGCGGCCGCGTCGACCATTTCCATCTCGTGGCGGGGCATTTCCATGAGGAACGAGCTGGGAATCGTGCGGCGGCGCACACCGCGATAATCGCGCGTCACGGCGTACGACAGCTGCAGCTCTTCCTTGGCGCGCGTGATGCCGACAAAGGCCAGCCGCCGCTCCTCTTCCAGCTCATCCGGGTGCTGGCCCACGCGCTCATGCGGAAGCACCCCATCTTCGACCGCCACGATGAACACAACGGGAAACTCCAGGCCCTTCGCCGCGTGCAGCGTCATGAGAGTTGCCTTGTCGGTTTCGGTGTCCCAATTGTCCGTCTCGTTCACCAGCCAGGTGCGCTCCAGGTATTCTTCGAGCCGGCCGTCACCGCGATTCTGCTCGTCGAATTGGCGAGCGTCCGTGAGCAACTCCTCGATATTGGCCAGCCGATTCTGGTCCTGCTCGTCATCGCTGCTGGCAAGCGAGGCGCGGTAGCCCGATGCTTCCAGCACGGTGCCGACGACTTCTTCCACGTCGCCATGCGCGACCGCTTCGATTCGATCAATGATCTCGACGTACGTCGCAATCTTCGCCACCGCCGCCTTCGATAAGGTTTCGATCTGGTACGCGGCTCGCGCCGCTTCCAAGAGCGGCGTGCCATAGCGATACGCATGCTCGGCAATCCGCTCGATCGTTTTGCGCCCGATTCCGCGCGGCGGGGTGTTCACGGTCCGTTCGAAGGCCATGTCGTCGCGCGGATTGTTCACCAACTGGCAATACGCCAGAACGTCCTTGATTTCCTTGCGAGCGTAAAATTCCTGGCCGCGCACCATCTGAAACGGCACTCCGGCCGCGTGCATCGCCTTCTCGACCGCACGCGACAGCGCATTCACGCGGTAGAAGATCGCAAAGTCGCTCGGTTTGCGGCGCCCCTCTTCCACCGCGGCGCGAATCTGTTCCGCGATATCCGACGCCTCGTGGTCCTGATCGACGTAGGCCGCCAGGCGAACGGCCGCTCCTTCGGCGTTCTCGGTCCACAGTTCTTTCTTCTTGCGGCGCATGTTGTGGCTGATCAGCGAATCCGCCACGCGCAGGATTCGTTGCGTGCTGCGATAGTTTTGCTCCAGCCGCACAATCTTTACGTTCGGGTAATCCTGCTCGAACTCTAGAATGTTGTTGAGATCGGCGCCGCGCCAGCCGTAGATGGATTGATCCGGGTCGCCAGTGACGGCCAAGTTTGGATAATCAGTCGACAGCGCCCGCAAGATGACGTACTGGGCGCGATTCGTATCCTGATACTCGTCCACAAGCACGTAGCGGTAGCGGTCATCGAGCTCGGCGCGAATCTCTGCGTGGTCGTAAAGCAGTTGCGCAACGTGCAGCAGCAAGTCGTCAAAGTCGACGGCCGAAGACGCCAGCAAGCGCTCTTGATAGGCCGGATAAACTTCGGCGACCACTCGCGCCAGCATGCTGCCGGACCGCGGTTCGTACCGATCGGCGGTAATCAGCCGATTCTTGGCCTCGCTAATTGCGTCGGCCAGCCGCTCGGGCGAATAATTGAGCGTGTTGATGTCGCGAGTCTCGATGATGCGCTTGATTGTTTGCCGCGAGTCGCTCGTGTCGTAAATCGTGAAGTTTGGCTGCAGCCCAACGTAATCGGCATAGCGCCGCAGCATCATCGCCCCAAAACGGTGGAAGGTGCTGAGCCAAACGCGGCCTCCTGGGGCCAGCTCCGCCACACGGCGCTGCATCTCGTCGGCAGCTTTGTTGGTGAACGTCAGCGCGAGAATCTGGGAGGCCAGCACGCCGCTTTCCAGCAAATAGGCGATGCGATGCGTGATGACGCGGGTCTTCCCGCTGCCCGGGCCGGCCAGCACCAGCATCGGCCCGTCGCGGTGCGTCACGGCCTCGCGCTGCGGCCCGGTGAGCGATTCTAGTAGATGGTCCATAAGTAGGGTCAGCCTTTCCAGGCTCACCAAACGATTCCAAAGATCCGAGCCCTCAGCCATCCCAGGCTGACAAATCATATGAGCGTCGGGCTAAAAGCCTGACTTACGTCCCATCATTATGCATCCATGATCGGGCGTACACCCGGCTGCTGCGACAATCGTACGCTGTTCTGCTCATGTGGTTGCCGCGCCGGCGGACCAATGCTAGCACGTCTGGATGTTTCTCGGCAATTTCGCCTCGAAAATGTTCGCTGCGAAAACGAAACTTGGTATACTCTTCAACAATCCAGCCAGGCGTACTTCGCGACAGAAGTCACACGCCTATTCGACTGTCTAGCACTCAATCCAAGGGAGGGACCCCGCCATGACGCGCATTCCACTGAACCGCGCCTACGAGCAATCGCAAGACCTGAGAGACAAGCTCGAGATGAGCACGGCCGAAATCGGCTTGGCTGTGCGAACCACAAACTGCTTGGAAGAGCGCGGAGTGTTCACCGTCAATGATTTGTTGCACTGCACGCGCGAAGATTTACTGAGCATCTCCAACTTCGGCGAAAAGACGCTGGAAGAAGTCTACAAAGCCCTCGAAAGCGTGGGCTTCTACCGCCGCGATCGCGAATCGGCGCAGGTTTGATCGCCGGACTACCGATTCTGGAACCGGTGGTTCTCAAACCACGCCCTCATTTGATCCGGCTCCGCTGGACGAAAGCGGAGCCAGGTTTCGAACTCCGTCTTGGCCTCGTCGTACTTACTTTGCGCGAGCAGCACTTCGATTAAGACATGCCGTGAGCGATGGCTGTCGGGGAAGTGATCGAGAGTCTCGCGGCACAGCAATTCGGCTTCCTTCCAGCGGCCGCGGCTCGCCAGCGCGTGAGCCAGCTCGGCCCGGTAGCGGACCGTCCACGGGTTGATTCGAACCACCTCTTGCCAGTAGCGGAGTGCGTCGTCGAAACGGCCGAGCCCGCCGGCCAGGGTTGCCGCATTGAACAGGGCAAATTCTCTTTCCTGAGCCTGATTAAGGAGAGTTTCGAAACACTGCAGGGCAAACGACGGATCGCCTGATCGCCAGGCAGCCATGCCAAGGCCCTCCCACGCAGTCAGGTCGTCTGGATGCCGCGTGACGGCATCGCGCAGGTCGAGGAGGGCTTGCCGCAGAAGAGCCGGGCTCACTTGCCCTGTCTCCGAATCCGAGTCGTCAATCCGCAGCAGGGCCAGCGCATGATCCCGCCGCAGCTCGAGGTCACCGTCTTGAAGTTCATGAAATGGCGTGATCGCACCGGCCGGCTCGTCGGCTGTGTTCGGATCGGCAGCCACGTTGGCCTCGCCGGGCCGGCGGGGGATGCGATGATCGGTGATCGCGGCGTGACGGATCTCTGTGGCCAGCACGCTCATGTGGCATTGCATGCAGTTGTCGTCGCCTGCCGCCTGCCGGATGTCGGGCGCCTCCGTGCAGGCCTCCTTCTCGTGGCAGGCGAGGCATTTCGAGCGGTAAAACGCGATCCGCGTCTCTTTGCCAGGTTGCTGGTGCGGATCGTGGCACGAGATGCAGCCCATCCGCCCGTCGCTCGCCTTGAAGCAGCGGCTGGCAACCATTTGTTCAACGTGGCCGACGAACCTGGCGGTATCTTGGTCCTGATGAGCATCGACGAAAATGCGCACGACCTCTTCGAGGGGCATGCCGGGGCGGAAGTCATACAGGTCCTTACCGCGGCGGACTACCTTGGCCGCTCCGGACAGATGACATTGCTGGCACACCGCCTCGCGAAGCTTCGGCTCAAGCCGCGCGGGGTTGACGATCGTTTCCGAGAGAGCCGCAGCAGTCCCTTCGTGCAGGGCAATGTGGTCTTCACCAGGGCCATGGCACCGCTGGCAGCCGATCGCGTGACCGGAAAAGATCGGTTCCTCGTACGTGGCCAATGTACCCTCAACGAGGTGCGCCCGGTTCGCGTGGCAAAAGAGGCACTCCATGGAGACCGGCCGATTGAAGTGGGAGTTCTGCTTTTCATAACCGGGCGAAAGGTCCCAGCGGTTCTTTAGGGGATACCACGTGATGGGCGACATGAAGAGCCGGCCATCGCGATTGATAAGGTAGGACCGGCCCCGCTGAGCGGAACCAACGGCATAGGCGATCGGAACCGCCGTAGTAGCCAGCGGCTTTCCCTGCTCGTCGAGGTGCGTCTCGGCATGGATGAGCTGTCCGTCGCGATGCTGGATCTCGTACCGGAAGTCTCCGGCCGTGAAGGTCTCTCCGTCCTCCGGGAGCGGAACCCCGCTACTGGCCACTTCGTCCACTGGCCCCATTGAGCGACCCATGGGATGCTGCAGGTACGACTCGTAGATGCCTGGATGGCACTCGCTGCAACGGGCATCACCGACATACCGCGGCTGTCGGAGTCCGGCTACGGCGTTGATCCGTTCCGGCTGGCTTTCGATGT
>DATFGJ010000268.1:0-6243 GCA_035249585.1 Lacipirellulaceae bacterium | reverse complement strand
CTGAACGCTTGCTCTTCGCTGTTCATATGAATTGACGAATTTTGCAGATCGGCTTGCTCCTCCCGGTTTCGTAGAACCACATGGGCGGCCGCGACCAACACACTTGCTTCCGCCTTCCCGGCGTACACGGCGAACATTAACATGCGCCAAATCGCAAACATAGTCACTTTTGGTTATTTGAGTAATTTAGAAAATCTCAGTATACTTATGACTCTGAGGTCAATCTAGGAAATACGTGGCCTAAATGTGATCAGGATGGGCGCGCCTCGACCGTAAAGTCGTACTTGAATGTGGGGCCTTGTCAACCACCCGACTTTGACAACGCGGCAGAATGTACTCCCCCCGCCGGAATGTCGGCCATGGTAGCAAAGGCGGTGCCATCACGTTTCTCCCAGACGAGCAATATCATCTAAAACCTTATTTCCGCCGAGCTTGGGCAAATGAACCAAACGACTAATGGGCCCCTGTGACCTCATTTACGCACAGCCAGTTAAACGAATTGATCCGGCGACCCGTCGCGTGCAAACGAGATTTGTTCGCCGATTTTGCCCAGGAAGCGCGCCCCGACTGCCCTTAGCAGCGGCAGTGAGTGCGGTCGCTCAACAGGGTGCTCGACCTGGAACTCGATGTTCTTGGGTCCGACATTTTGGCCTCGAAATTGCAAGGACGCCGTCCCGCACAACGTACAGACACCGATTTGCAACCTGATTCTTTTAGAGACCCAAATGATTACGACAACTGCCGAACTGTTGACGATTGTTTCCGGACTGCCGCGATCGGGCACGTCCATGATGATGCGCATGTTAGAAGCCGGCGGCATCCCGGTGATGACGGACCATATCCGTACGCCGGATGACGACAATCCCAACGGCTACTACGAATTTGAGGCCGTCAAGCACACCAAACAGGACCCCAGCTGGCTGCAAGGCAGCGACGGCAAGGCCGTGAAAATGGTCTACCGGCTGATTTACGACCTGCCGAAAGATCGGTCGTACCGCGTGCTGTTCATGGTGCGAAACTTGAAGGAAGTTCTCACTTCGCAACGAGTTATGCTCGAGCGCAACGGGGCGGCCACGAATGATGTGCGCGACGAGCGTTTGGAAGACTTGTTCTCAACGGAGCTGAATTCTTTTTTCACTTGGGTCTCGCGTCAGAGTCATATCGACTTGATCAGGGTCGATTACAATCGCATCCAAGAAGACCCGCTATCGGAACTGGAACGCGTCAATGAGTTCCTGGGCGGGACGCTGGATATAGCAGCGATGGCGGCGGTCGTCGACAAATCGCTCTATCGAAACCGGGCGTGATACTCAAGTCATCGCCGCAGAATACTAGCCGAAGCGCCAGCGAGGGATTCGGCTACGTCCCTCGGTCGCGCTTCGGGCTAGTCTTGGCGCCGAACGTGTTGTCCCAAAGCGCGTTTACTGCCCCAGCTGAACTTCGGGCACTGGCAGCCCGCCGGGAACGTCCAGCGTGGTGTCGCCCACGACCTCGACGCGCCGTGTATCCAGCAGCGTGCCTTTGACTTCTTCCAGCCGGGCGAGCGCGCTGTTGTAATCGGCCAGGATCGCATTGGCATTGTTCGTGGCCTCGACGATGTCGCGAAGGTTCTGCAGATAGATTTCCAGTGCGAAGACCGTGCTCATGCCGGAAGGCGGGTTATCGAATTGCGCCTTGGCTCCTTCGCGCCACTGACCCAGCGCCACGACACGATCCGACACGATTTGGTGTTGTTGGCTGAGATACAGGATCCGCCGATAGGCATCGGCGACTTCATACGACGCCTGGTGGGCAGTTTGCTGCAGTAATGCCCGCTCACTCTGGATGTTGAACCGGGCCGCGCGAACATTCGCTCGCCCTTGACGGCGGCCCAGCGGCACCTGAAACGTGAAGCCCATCTGCCAGTCGTGGTAGTCGTTCTCGCCCAGCACCTCGAACGAATTGCCTAAGTCTTCGCCCAATCCGTTGATCCGCCAAAAGGCATTGAAGTCCAATCTCGGGCGAAGCGAGTCGCAGGCGACGACCTGCTCCTGCTGTGCCACGTAAACCGCGAGGCGCTGCCGCAACACGTCCGGCCGCTGATTCAGAGCCGTCGCGACGGCGTCGCTTAGCGATTCGACCGGACGCGGCCTCATCGGCAAAGCGACGAGCTTGATGTAGCGACAATCGTCCGGCGGAAGCCCGAGGAGATTGCGAAGCACTAATTGCTGTTCAGCAATCTGCGACAACGTATCCAGCCGGCGCTGTTCAAATAGCAGGCTTTCAGAGCGCGCCCGAGCGGTTTCCGACTCCGTGCCGGCTGACTGCGCCGACTGTTGCTCGCGGATTCGTACGACTTCGCGAAACATCGGCAGAACTTCATCGATCGCGCGCAGATTCTGCTGATGCGCGTAGAGTGCCCAATAGGTCGTCTCGACGCTGCGCACGAGGGCCAGCATCTCCTGCTTGAATTGCCAATCGGTCCGCTCCGCCTGGGCCGCGGCAATGCGGATCGGCGCCATCGTGACGCCGACGCCCAGCCCCTGCAACAAAGGCTGATTTACACCGAATTGCGCGTAACTAAAATACTGCGGATTCGGATCGAGGCCGACTGGATTGTTTGGGTTAAACAAGTAATCGGTCACAAAATCGGTGCGATATCGGGCGCCACAGGGGAATAGCTGCTCGACCGACGTGTAGAAGTCGGCCGTATCGAGCTCAGGCGGCCGGTTGCCGATGCCGCTGAACGACGTCCCAGGAGGGATGTCGATGCGGTCCCACTGCATGGCCGTCGTCCACAACGGATCAAAAATTCCCCATTCGGCATCTGCCGCGGCCTCGGCCGCCAGTGGATCGTAAACGGTGATTATCGAGCGAATCTTGTCGACATCCGAACCGGCGTCGAGCAGACCCAGGTTGCGCACCGCCTCCGAATTGCTGAGCGCAACATTGATGGCCTCATGTATCGTGAGCTGCCACGCGTCCGCAGACGCCGGGTCCATGGTCGGGTCGCAATTGGCGACCGGGACATACGGCAGAGGAATACAGGAGGCCGCCTTCGACGGACATGATTTCCAATCGCCGCAGCACGAAGTCGGCGGAAGCCACGGCTTTACTTCCGCACAGCAGGGAGCGGCAATGAATGCCGCCGACGCGACCAACAGGGCAATCGTCAGCACGCCGCAAGCAGCGCGCAGTCTAATACGATCGCCGGCGCGCCACTTGTCCAATGGCGCACACCGACGCGCAGCGCTATCATGCTGTGAAGAACGAGGATCCATTCGTCGAACAGCCAGCTATGACTGTCCAGCCAACCTTGGCTTGGAGGGGGGGTCGTCCGCATCCGGCGGGGTAGGAAATGCGACATTCGCACGGTATCGAACACTTCTCTTATCGGCTTTGTGACAGGAGCGCAGAAATCTTATCCCACAATCTGGTTATGCCTAAATGCGCTGCAGTTCCAATAGCAACCGTCCTAGCGAGCAAGCGAAATCTTTCGAAAGTTGGAGTCCCGTCAGGGCTTCGGATCTGGTCGAATACAACGCCGAATTCGCGGCGGTATAACCGGTAAAGTCCGCCTGGCCGTATTAATCGGGAACGTTTCGCTCATCGCCCTGGTAAATGGTCAGCCACTGAGCATTGGCGCGCTTGGCCATACGCAAGGCCTCGGCAAACGATCCGCCGAATCGGCGCAGTGGGCCCTTCTGCCCGTTTTTTCCGCCCACCGACGGGCCGACCATTTCAAAGCCGATCCGGCAGCCGCGGCGCCCCATGTTCACCACGACTCGGTGGTGCAAAGCTTGCTCCTGAGTGCCGGCTTTGAGCGCGCAATGCGAGACGTTGGCGCGGTCCGGGTACTTGGCGAATAAGTAATCGAAGACGGCTTGTGTGATCGACGCCTTTCCGCCGCCGGGCGCCACGCCGCCTTTTGACACCAGCGCGCAGTCGGGAAAGGCCTGCGCGTATTGATCGATGCACGTCTGCCAGGCGGTAATCACGCGCGCTTCGCTGTAGTCCTTTTCGCTCGTGAGCCCGACGGCAAGCTGCATCTCTAGCGATCCACTGGGACCGCGCGTCGGACCGCTAAGATGAACGCCGACCAGGTCCGGGTCTGCGGCGTATCGCTCGCCCAGCTTCTTAACCATGCGGCCATGCGCAGAGAGCATCGTTGGGTCCCATGGATACGGCGCCTCTTGATAGAGCGGTACACCCAGCCACCGCGGCGCATTGTTTCCCGTGTTGATTCCCAGGACGTACTTCTTTTTGAATTTTTTAGCGCGGGCAATTTGTTGATCGATGAAAGTCCAATCGCTCGTCGTGGATGTTGGCTCAATCGCCGACCAGCGCTCGCGGATCACAATTCCGTCCCACTTCGGCGACGAGAGCTTCGCATCCGACACATTTTGTCCGCCCACCTTCTGGATCACGAAGTAGCCCGTCGGTTGTCGCGGCGCGGCGTGCGCCTGGGCACAACAAAGGGCGACGACTACCAGCACGCGTGTCGCGAGTATCATCCAGTTCATCGACGTAGTTCCCAACGACTTTGGCATTCGCCTCCCGCTGCCGGCTACCATTGCTTCACCCATATGGCGGTGAGCGGCAAGGGGGTTGCGCGAGCCGATTTGAATAGGATAAACTGGCTTCTGCAAGATTTGAATCAGAAACCCCAAAAGAGTAGAACCAGTTGCATAACCCTCGCGGGGGCAGGCATTCTTGCCTGCTGTTCCTGGCAGACAGAAATGTCTGCCCCGCGTTTTGAAACTGCTTTAAATACACCGACTCTGAGATTCATGCGCTTTATCACCGTTGTTTCATTGCTGCTCACGTTTGGATTGGATGCATCGGGTATAGAGTTCTTTGTCCTGCAGGGCATTGACAGAACCCATCCTGACGACGTTTTGCAAAGCCCGGGCCTCGATGGCTTTACGATCCGCGTCTCCTGGAAAAAACTCCAGGATGAGGGTTTCGCCTGGCTTGATGAGCAAGTCCGACGCGGCGATGAGCTCAACGTCAATATGCAGCTACGCGTTCTGGCCGGTGCCAGCGCCCCTGCCGACCTGCCCGGCGTGGCATATTTTGATTACCAGTCGACCGAGTTCGGCGGCGCTGTGGAAATGCGGCGGGTTCCCGTTCCCTGGGACCCGATCATGCGCGCACAATGGCAAGAATTGGCAACAAACCTGGGCAGCCGATACGGCGACAACCCGCGCATCAAAGTCGTGCATGTGCCCAGCTTCGCCAACTCGTCGGAGCTTCACATGCCGATCGAAGTGACTCAAATCGCCGGCTATTCGTCGCGCGGCCTGGCCGAATCGTGGGCTGCCATGGCGGCGCCTTTGGCCGCCGCCTTTCCGCACGCAACCGTCTCGCTCAACTACGCCACGCCAACTCAGGCGCGCATCACCGGCGATGATTCTCAATGGTTAATCGATGAGCTGGCCATCCTGGCGGCCGATCGGGCCGGTTACCAGGCGAACGATTTGGCGGCCGACGTCGATCTGGCCCGAAACAAATACCAGACGCTCGTGGAGCAGCACGAGCTGGGTCGGCAAATCGGCTTTCAGATGGTCAGTTCCAGCAACCTGCCGCGCTTCGGCGGCGATTTTTTGGAGGCGGTCGACACGGCGCTACAGGCCGGCGCCCAGTGGCTGGAGATTTATGCGGCCGACATCGTCAGAATTCCGCCGCCAGGCGATTACAACTTGAACGGCACGACAGATGCCGCCGATTACATCATCTGGCGCGCCACCAACGGCCAAACGGGCAGCGGCCTCGCGGCCGATGGCGACGCCAACAACCGAATTGACGCCGCCGACTATCAACTCTGGCGCGCCAATTTTGGCGTAACCTCCGACGATGGTTCACCTGCAATCGCATCGGCGCCGGAACCATCGAGCCATTTGCTTCTGCTGCCAGCGGCGGCCCTTCTCGTTTTTCCTTCAGTTGGTCGTAAACGCGGCGCCGCCTCGCGCAACTAAGAGATTTGCCATTGCGTAATCAAGTCGTATTGCCGCGCCTACAGCTCGCGGATGCGTATATTGCGGTAGCGGCAGCGGGCGCCGGGCGGATAGCTGTCGCCGCCGTGGACTTGCAGGGCAATGGAGCCGCGTTCGCCTAGGAGCCTGGCGACTTCTTCGCGATCGTATTTTTCCGCAGACGAGTTCGCCACGTCGAATACGCCGACTTTCAGCCCGTTGATAAACGTGGTGATGACTGGCAACCGGCCACCTTCAACGCGCACCAGCGCGTGGTTCCAGTCGCCAA
>DATFGJ010000267.1:0-5907 GCA_035249585.1 Lacipirellulaceae bacterium | reverse complement strand
CATAGCCGATCCCCATGTGCAGCGAGCCATACATTTGCCCAGCCAGCTGCGTCGGATTAATGACGCGGCCGACGTCGTGCGCCGCGATTATTTTCACGAGCCGCCCGCAATCATCAAGAATTGCCACCTGCGTGGCGAAGCCGTACGTGAGATGCGTCTTCGGTCCCCCCGGCATATCAAGATCCTTGCCCAGTTTCGAGGTGTAGTTGCAAATCCATTCGCCGTGAAACGTTTGGCCCACCAGGTTAGCAAGCGTCTTGCCGCCGTCCAGCTCGGCTCGCAGCGCTTTTCCCGCATCGGCAATCGAATTGCCGGCCAGCACCGTGGCGCGGCTTGCCGTGGTTTGGCCGCAGTCGAGCATGAGCGTCGTATCGGCAGAAACTTTACTGAACACCTTCGGCGGCAGACCGGTGGCCTCGACCGCGAACTGGATGCATATCGTGAACAGCCCCTGGCCCATTTCCGTGAAACCGGTGCGAATATGCACTGTGCGCTCATCCTCGATGGTGAGGGCTGCGCGGCCAATATCCGGCGTGCCGTTGCCGATGCCGACATTCTTGATACCGCAGGCGATCCCCGCGTACCGTGCGCTTTTGTACGCGCCCTTTACTGCTTCCAGCGTCTTGCGCAAGCCGAACGGCTTGGTGAGCAGCTGGCCTGTGGCAAAAGCCTCGCCCGGCTCCAAAATATTGCGCTCGCGGATATCGTAGCCGTCGATGCCGACGCGCTCCGCCAGCCGGTCCAGCAAGCCTTCGATGGCGAACGCGGCCTGATTGGCTCCGAAGCCGCGCATCGCGCCGCAGGGCGGATTGTTCGTGTAAACGCCGAGCGATTCCATGTCGATCGCCGGCACTCGATAGGGCCCGGTGCAATGGCCACCCGCCCGCTCCAGCACCTTCGCGCCCACCGAGGCATACGCCCCCTTGTCGCCCACGATGCGCGCTTTCACTGCCGTGATGCGCCCTTCGGCGTCGCAGCCGATCTTGTAATTAAGCTCAATCGGGTGCCGCTTTGGATGGATGTGAAAACTTTCAAGGCGCGTGAGCGTAAGTTTCACGGGCCGACCCGTGAGCCAGGCCATGAGCGCGGTTTGCGCCTGGATCGACATGTCCTCTTTGCCGCCGAACGCGCCGCCGTTGCTCACAAGCTCCGTTTGCACACGCTCGCGCTCAATGCCTAGCACTGAGGCGATCTGGCGCTGATCGTCGAACACGCCTTGGCCTTGCGTGTAAACGAGCAGGGAGCAGTGAGTCTGCAGCAGGGAGTCAGAACTGCTTACTCCTTGCTCCTCGCTCCTCGCTCCTTGCTTCCAACTCGGCACCGCAATACACGCCTCCGGCTCCAAAAACAAATGTTCGATGCGCTGCGTGTAATACGTGTCTTCGATCACATGGGCCGAGCGTCGAAACGCTTCTTCAACGTCGCCGCGCTTGAGCACCGACTTACTTAACAAATTCGTGCCGCGCTCCGGGTGCACCAATGGTGCCCCCGACTTAAGCGCCTCGTTTGGATCGGTGACCGGCTCAAGCACCTCGTATTCAATGTCAATGAGCTGGGCCGCTTTGCGCGCCAAGAGCTGATTGTCAGCCACGACGCCCGCAATGACGTCGCCCGTGCAGCGAGTCTCCTCGCCAATCGCCACAAACACGGGCCAGTCGCGTTCGATGAGGCCGACGCAGCGATCGCCGGGCACGTCGGCCGCCGTGACTACGCAATGAACGCCCTCAAGCGCCAGCGCGCGACTGGGGTCGATCGCCAACACCTTCGCGCGGGGATGATCGGCCAATCGCACGGCGCCGTACAGCATCCCGGGCACGGTCATGTCGTCGATGAACTTACGGTCGCCCAATACGGCCTCGTGGCCGGTATAGCGCGGTAGACTTGTTCCAACGATGCCTGAAAGATCCGAGTCTCGGAGAGACTCGGCTACGTGTGGCCGTGTCTCTCCAAGACGCGGATTTCCATTGCCATCGCCACGGCGCAGGCTGGCGTACATTTCAATACTATCGACAACCTGCGCGTAGCCCGTGCAGCGGCACAAATGCGGCTTGAGAGCAGCGGCAATGTCGTCGCGCGTCGGCGCAACATTTTTTTCGCACAGTCCAACGGCCCGCATCGCCATGCCCGGAATGCAGAAGCCGCACTGCACGCCGCCGCAGCGCACGAACGACTCGGCAATTTGCCGGCGGTGCTCATCATCGAGGCCTTCGAGTGTGGTGATCGACTTCCCTTCGGCTTTGGCTGGCGCTAGCGCGCAGGCCAGCACGGGCTTGCCGTCCATTATCACTGTGCAGCAGCCGCATTGCGCTTGAGGCTGACAACCGTTCTTGGGCGAGGTGATGCCCAGAAAATCGCGCAGCACATCGAGCAACGTCAGTTCAGCATCATCCGGCAAATCGAGCTGCAGCGGCTCGCCGTTGACCCTGCAGGAAAATTGACGGACGGCCTCGCGGGATCCCGTAATTGCCGTCATGATGGTTGGCCTCACAAATAGAAGCGAGCCGCGACTCGGCAGCTTGCGCCTGTCGCGACACCGGTGGCCAACTCATGCCTGTTAGAAGCACGCCCCCCCGAGCCCGTCGGCGGGCGGCCCAGACTCTCCTTCCACCGTTATTCAGTTTCGCATAAAATTTGGCGTTTTTCAAGCGATCTTTCCGCGAGTGCCATCGCCCGCTTTATGAGTGCAATGAAATCCACGAATCAGTTTCTTAATGCCGCGCAAAAGCACGAGAAGCCGATGGTTCACTTCCTGCGCGAGATGGTCGCGATACCCTCGGAGTCGGCCAAGGAAGGGCCCGTCATCGCGCGCATCCGAAAAGAGATGGAAGCGGTTGGTGCATTCGACAAGATTTGGACCGACGGCCTGGGGAATTTGTTCGGTCAGATCGGCAAACCGGGCCGCGGCAAGAAGCTAATCGCCATCGACGCGCATGTCGACACCGTCGGCGTCGGTGAGCGCAGCGAGTGGAAGCACGACCCCTACCAAGGCAAGCTGGCCGATGGAAAAGTTTGGGGCCGCGGCGCCGGTGATCAGGAAGGTGCCATCGCCGCCATGGTCTACGCTGCGAAAATCATCCGCGACCTGAAGATACCGCTCGACGAATTCTCGCTGCTGATGACCTTCACGGTCATGGAGGAGGATTGCGACGGCCTGTGCTGGCAGTACATCGTGAACGAGGACAAGATTCGGCCCGATGTTGTGCTTGTGACCGATTCGACCGATTGTAAAATCCTCCGCGGCCAGCGCGGGCGGATGGAGATCGGTGTCACCTGCCTCGGCCGCTCGTGCCACGGTTCCATGCCGGAAAAAGGCGACAACGCGATCTACAAAATCGCCCGCATCGTGCGCGAAATCGAAGCCATGAACGAGCAGCTTCGCGGCGATGACTTTTTGGGCAAGGCAACGATCGCCGTCACGTACATCGACTGCAAAACGCCCAGCGTTTGTGCCGTACCCGGTCAGGCCTACATTCATCTCGACCGCCGGCTTACGGTCGGCGATACAAAGCAGTCGGCTGTCGCCGAGGTGAAGGCGGCGATCAAGCGCGCCGGTGTTCAGGCAAAAGTCGAAGTGCTGCGTTATTCGCGACCGAGCTACACCGGCCTGGTATACGAAACGGAAAAATACTTTCCGATGTGGTGCGAGCCGGAAGACTCGCTGCCCGTGCAGGCAGCCGTGCGAACGCACCACGGAGTGCTCGACAAACCACCCACCGTGCACCGCTGGACATTCAGCACGAATGCCGTTTCGATCGCCGGCATGTTCGGCATTCCTTGCGTCGGATTCGGCCCGGCGCCTGAAAGCGTCGCCCACACGGTGAACGACTCGGTTCCCATCGAGCACCTCGTAAACTGCGCAGCCTTCTACGCCGCCTTTGGCCAAACGTTTTGCGACGTATCCGCCGGCCGCGGCAACGGAAAGCCGCTGAAATTCAAACGTATGAAATAGCGGACAGCCAGCGAAAGAATTCTTAAATTCACCACAAAGTGCACAGTGCGTACAGAGAAAAACGAAAGTTGTAATTAACAGAAGCTAGCGAAGGAAGCAGAGAATTAAGTTCGCAACTGTGCTCTGCTGCCTCTGCTTCCTCCTGTTAAAAATCCGCGTCCGTGAACTCTGTGCCCTCTGTCGTTAGATATTTCGGAATGAAAGTGAGTTGACGATGCCCAGCCTGAAAGGCAAAGACTACATCGAAACGCACGACCTCTCCGACGATGCGCTGAACCTGCTGTTGGACACGGCCGCCGAGCTGAAACAAAAATTTCACCGCGGCGAGCCCACGCTCCTGTTGCCGCATCAGACCGCCTTCCTCCTCTTCTTCGATAAGTCGACGCGCACGCGCAACGCCTTCGAAGCCGGAATGACACAGCTTGGCGGGCACGCGCACTTCCTTGATTCCGACGCGACGCAAATCAGCCACGGCGAAACACCAGAGGACACCGGGCGCATCCTGGCCGCGATGGGCCACGGTATCTGCATTCGTCACGACCTGGTGCTGGGCGAAGGCAACGCATACATGCGACGCATGGCGGCCGCCGCCAACGTGCCCATTATCAATATGCAATGCGACGTCGATCATCCCACGCAGACGCTTGCCGACCTCATGACGGTCCGCGAGAAGTTTGGCGCGAACTTGAAAGGCCTCAAGATGACGGTGAGCTGGGCGTTCGCGCCATCGTACGCCAAGCCGCTCAGCGTGCCCCAGGGCCTTATCACCCTCATGACGCGCTTCGGCATGCACGTGACGCTCGCCCATCCGCCCGGCTACAAGCTCATTGATCGCACCGTGGAGGCTGCTCGGGCAAATGCGGCGAGGAGCGGCGGCCGTTTCGAAATCGTCGACGACATGGATGCCGCCTTCGAGGGCGCTGATGTTCTCTATCCAAAGAGTTGGGGCGTCTACGACCTGATGCTCGCTCGCCAGCAGGCGAAAACCAAGGATGAAGTGACAGAAAACCAGCGGCAATGCCTCGCCGTAAACGCCAAATATAAACACTGGATTTGCGACGAGCGCCGCATGAAGCTCGCAAAGAGCGGCGCAATTTACATGCACTGCTTGCCGGCCGACCGCGGCTCCGAGGTGACCGACGCCGTGATCGACGGCCCTCAATCAATCGTTTTCCAAGAGGCCGAGAACCGCCTGCACACTGCCAAAGCCATCCTCGCCTCGACGATGCGAGAGCGGCCGTTCTGAAGTAGCAGGCACACTCCGTGTGCGGCAGCAGCGAGTCGATTCAGCGCATTAACTGAAAAAGTTGCGGCACACCGACTCGGTACCCGGCTAAACCGGCTGCCCAGTGCGTACTACATTGCCGCCATGCGTTCGTGGAGCGCATGAGCCACGTTCACCGCATTAGCTCGAATCGATGCTTCATCGCATGCGACCGCGACTCGATCCTTGAGGCACCAGCGACCGGCAATCATCACACTCCGCACAAATTCCGGCCCCATGCCAAATAGGAAATGGCCGGCTAGCGTATCGGCCGTCAGTGGCGTGGCGGGGCGGTAATCGGTGAGCACCAGATCGGCCGCCGCATCTGGTTCAAGCACTCCGAGCTTTACGCCAAGGCAATTCGACGCACCGCGGGCTGAGGCGGCTAGCATCTCAAGCGATTTGCCGAATACCAGTGGCGTGCCGTCATCGTGGCTTTTGAATTCAGCCACGCGCGCCTCGCGCCACATGTCGGCGCCGATGCCGTCAGTTCCCAATAGCGGCGGCCGCATGAGCTTTGCGACCGGCGTGTAACCGACTCCGTTGTTCATGTTCGACGACGGATTGTGCGCGAGTGAAAGTCTCTCCTGCCTCTCATTGATTGCCGCGAAATCGCGATCAGAAAAATGCGTCCCGTGCGCCAGAATCGTCCCTGCCACCTCTAACAGTCCAACGCGTTCAAAGCGTTCGATGA
>DATFGJ010000266.1:0-11122 GCA_035249585.1 Lacipirellulaceae bacterium | reverse complement strand
GCAATTTGTCCCGCATTTCCCTCCACGAGTAACGTGCCGGCACCGAGCTTGCGAATACTGTGGTCGGCGGTTTCGGCAGCTAGGTTCGAGCGCACGATGGCGATTGCGCCGTCTTCCACAAGCACGTTACCGGAGATCAAGCTCAGAGTGTGCCCTTCGAGAGTATGACTTCCCGCAAAAGTAATTGCGGCCGCCGTCCGGTCGGCGCCCAGGTGAATCACGGCCGGCGATGCTTCGGCAGCGAGAATTACATCGTCGTGTTCGACAAACGCGGCGTCGATCAGATTGCCGCGAGTCCAGTTCCGCGCATCGTTCCATGATGTTCCGTCGCCGGCCGCGCCGACTGCTGTGCTGTCGCCATCCCACACGGCGCGCCGGGACGTGGTCGCGACGCGGAATACTTCGCCGCTGGCACCCGAGCCGTAGTCCATCAAGTAAAGATTTCGCGCAGCGTCCTCGCCGAAGGCCGCGATCGAGCCGATCGCGCCGGCATTGGGCGCGAGCCGACCATTGATGTTTGTTACCGAGGCGCGCGGATTGACCGCGTCTGGGTCGAGCTTCCAGATGTTGCCGCTGGCGAAATCTGTGAACAGGTAGTGGCCGAAGAGCTCGGCGACCGTTCCGCGATACAGGCCGCTGGCCGCGACGATAGCCCCAGCCATGAGTGGATCCGGATCGTCTCGCGAGTAGTCATAGATGGGTTCGACGTAGGTTGCGTCGGGCGGGCCTGGCCACGGCGTCAAAATCGTTCCTTCCCGGTGCGGCCAGCCATAGTTTTCGCCGCCGGCACTGAATGCCGGCTGAAGATTAACCTCTTCCCGCGAGAGCTCGCCGACATCGTTGATCCACAGGTCGCCCGTCTCACGGTCGAAGCTCGCACGCCACGGATTGCGCAAGCCATAGGCCCAAATTTCGTCATCGCCTTCCTCTCCGACGAACGGGTTCGCAGGCGGAATGGTGTAGTTACGTGCTGGGTCGGTCGGGAAAGCATCATTTCGAATGTCGATGCGTAGGACCTTGCCATGAAGATTGCCGGAGAGAATTTGCGCGTTGCCGCCGCCTGGGTCGCCTGTAGTGATGTAAAGATACCCGTCGTTGGGGCCGAAACCGATCCAGCCCCCGTTGTGCCAGGTTGGCTCTTTTGGAATGCGGAGGATTGTGTGCCCGCTATCGGGATCGGCTACGTTCGAGAGCGCAGGGTCGCCGAGTACTCGATACCGGCGAACGTTCAAGCTGTTGTCGGCGCCGGTGTAGTTGACGTAGAAGTAACCGTTCGTGGCGTAGTCGGAGTCGAACGCCAGCCCTAATAGCCCCTGCTCATTAAAAAGCGGGTCCGGAAGGTCGCTAATCGCCAGAAAGGGCTGCGGCAAAATTGTGTTTGTGTTCAGGTCGACCACCTGGATATCGCCGTGCCAGATGCGTGCCACAAACAGCCGATTCAGATCGCCCGGCGCGTGCGCCGCAAACGTTGGCGTGTCGAACCCGCCGACAATTCGCTCGGAAAACGTCTGAGCGTCGAGCGGCAGGGGTTCAATGCCGCAAAGCATCATGCCGCAAACGAGTGTGTTCAAACTGAGGCGCATTGAATTCACGCGTTTCTGCGACGGGCAGCCCCTGGCAACTTTCAGCGTCGCATTTTCAGACGGATATATTTTATCGCAACCGGTCGGCGCTGTCTGGTTTATCGCGGCGTGCTACAATGGCAAAGGACAGCACAATCGCCGTGGAGAGCCACCATGAAAGCAGTCATGGCCAACGTTCCGGAACACATTTTGGAGTGGCGTCGCCGCACGGGCGCCGATCGATATGACGAAATGTGGGAAGGAGTGCTACACATGGCGCCCGTTCCGAATCGGGATCATCAGGATTTTGCATTTGCGCTCGCTATGTGGTTACGCTTGAATTGGGCGAACCCAAACGGTTGCCGCGTTCATCTGGAGATTAACATTGCCGAGGAAGGCACCTGGCCCAACAATTACCGAATCCCCGATTTGGTGCTCCTCACTCCGGCGAGATTCCACATCGACTGCAACGAATATTTCGATGGTGGGCCGGACGCGGTTGTCGAGATTCACAGTCCAGGCGACGAAGCGTACGAGAAACTCGATTTTTATGCCAAAGTTGGCGTGCGCGAAGTATGGATCATAGATCGCGACACAAAGCATCCCGAGATTCTTGAGTTGGTTGGCGATGAATATCGAGCCCGTCAACCGGACGCAGACGGCTGGAGCCGAAGTGTCGTGGCCGGCGTTGAAATGCGTGCGGCAGTAAATGACAAGTGCGAGATTCGCATCGTCGGTCGGGACGATACGCAGGCGCGTCTGCCATGAAGATGATCTTCGCGGTGATTCAGCCGACTAAGCTCGATGCCGTGCAGCAAGCGCTGTCGCGGCTCGATGTGACTCGCATGACCGTGTGCGACGCAATGGGTTACGCCCGCCAGCGCGGCCAGCTGGAGACATACCGCGGTCACGAGTACAAGACGAATTTGCTGCGCAAGATCGCGCTCGAGATCGCCGTGAACGACGATTTTGAGGAGCGAACGGTCGAGTGCCTTGTCGAAGTGGCGCGCACGAGCGCCGAGGGGCACATCGGTGACGGCAAGATCTTTGTGGTGCCGATGGAGCAGGCGATACAGATCAGCGACGGCTATCGCGGCAAGGGGGCGATTTAGAGGCCGGGTGCGCGGATGAATCTTGTGCTTCTCAGCAGCGATCTGATGGCTGCGTCCCGAATTCAGGGCGCGGTGGCAAATCTCGCGGCCCGGTTGTGCAGCGTAACGAACGCCGAGCAGGCGATTTCCGCTTGCCGCGAAGAACCTGTGAGCGTCGTCCTTGTTGATCTTGCGTTGCCTGGTCTTGAAATCGAGCCGCTGGTGAATTCTTTGCAGCGCGCGAGCGCCGCGCCGCCCAAGGTCGTCGCTTTCGGGCCGCACGTTCATGAGAACCGCCTGGCGGCGGCGCGGCAGGCCGGCTGCGACGAAGTGGTCAGCCGCGGCCAATTCTTCGCGCAGCTTGAGTCGATTCTCAGCCGCCAAACCATGTAGCTAATCGGTGCGCGGCAGGTTCGCGGGGTTGGCAACATCGGCCGGTCGCGCCGCCTCGGAAGTGGAAACCTCCGGGACTCCCGTCGTGACATCCTCCGCGAGTGGCGGCAGGCCGAACTCCGCGTCCTGATCAACGTAGACCTCGCTCGTTTGCACGCCGTCGATATCCCGACGCAGCAGCAAATAGACGCCCACGGCAGCCACCCAGAGAAAACCGGCCTGATAGCCGGCGGAGAGCGCCTTCATGAGCCATTTCCAGAACCAAATCGCCTGCCGCGCGCCGTTGCGCATCAGTCCCAGGTCGGACGCGGCCGCTGCATTGGCGTTCGACTCGGTGCTGCCGCGCTCCTCCGCAGCATCGTCAATAGTGTTCGGGTCAATCAATTGCGGGGCGGCCGTCGTGACTGCGCTCGCCGTGTCCCCGGTGGCCGCCGCTTCGTCGCTTTGAGCTTCATCCCGGCGAATTTCGCGATCTGCGGCGCCCGCCTCCGAGCGGACTACCTCCTGCATCGTGTAAGGCCTTGCGCCCCAGTCGACCGACCAATCGCCCAGCGCGATCGCGGTTGTCGCAAACAGCTTCACAACGAACATGCTCACAATGGCCAGCACAGCGACGACCAAGACATACCACAATAGCCGCCAGGGCCGCTGATACGTGTAGGCGTAGCTGCGGCTCAATGCATCGAAGGCATCGGTTCCTTCGACGCTGATCGTGGCCCACATCAGCGGCCAACCCACGAGTGCCCCCAGCAGCAAGATGGCCATCAACAGGCCGAGCATAAGCACGAACGGCCAGGCCAGGCCGGCAAGAAACGCAAAGACGGGGATATTCATCAACACTCCGAGAATGGCTAACTGGATCGCAAACACCGCGGCGCCGCCCAAGGCGATTAGCGGTGGAAGGCTGTACGACGGCAGCTTGCTCACAGAGTGACTCACGGCGGCAATCGGTCCGGGCGCTTCATCTCGCGTGAACTTAAGCGCGGCAATACGCGTGATCGCCCCGCCGACTACGCCCCACACCAATAATTCCCAAATCGCGCATAATAATAGAAAGAAGAACACTCGATAATTGACATCGGAAAACATCCCTCGAAATGGCGCAGTAAAATAGCGCCATAAATCGACGGGCGCTTCATAGATCCAGTTCCAGGCCGATTGAAAAACGTCGTACGCGCTTCGGGCCGACATGGCGATATCAAACGCACGCGACTTATCCCAGGCCCAACGGCTCAATTCGGCGCGCCAATTGGTCTGCGACTCATCGAGAGTACCGACGGACGTCGCACCATTTGCGACAAATTGAGCATTGGTGAACGCGCTATCCGGAAAGAACCAGCCGATCGCTCGCCAGCCGAGCGTGGTTGCGATCAGCCCAAGGGCCGCGAGCAGCAGCACGCGCGCCATCAGGGCGATGCGCACACTTCGTGCGAGCATGAGCCACGAAAACAATTCGAGCCATTCAACATCGCGAACTTTGGCTGGTTGTTCTGCCATAGAAGCCGTGCCCGGTTTGACCTGGAGAGCGAAGACTTTAACGCGACGGGCCGATTATAAACAGCCCGCCAACCGCGTGGCTAGCAGAACCTGCTAGTTGCGCCGGTGAGGCACGCGACCGCGCTGTTCCGTACTGCTGCCGAGCCGATTATGAGGATTTTCCGGAACGGCCATCGCCGTCGGCCTGCTCTGGATCGAGCGCTTCGTCCGGATCAGGCTCGGGCACCGTCGGCAAGGTATACGATTCCCCCAGCCAGCGCCCCAGGTCAATCGTGCGGCAACGCTCGCTGCAGAACGGCAGGGCGGGAGACGTGCTTTTCTCAAACTCACGTTGACAGACGGGACAGCGCATAAACGGGCATGGGTCAGGGAGAAAGGAGCAGGGTGTATCGATCAGTGAGCGACGGCATGGGGCAGGAAGTACGCAGCAGGAAGCAAACTGAGTTCTGACTCCTTGCTTCCGGCCGGGGAAGCCGCGAAGCGGGTCAGCTCTCCGCTTAGTATCCCTGCCAGCCGCTCCATACCAGCCAATTGTAGATCCAGGGGTGCGTCCAAGGGTTCCAAGTCGGATAGCTCGCGGAGACTACCGAAAACGTCAGCAGGACAATTGCCAGCGCCATGCCCAATCGCGAGCGTGCAAGGCGGTCGGCCGCCGGGGTCATCGTCAAGAGCCATAGCGGCGCACACCAGAACATCCAGCGGAAGCCGCTTGTCATACCGCCGTAATTTCGATCGATTTGCGACCGCAGGCCGATGAAAAACACTAGGCAGACGATGCTTGTGACGATCACAAGGGCAGCGAGCTCTCGCCGGCGCGGATCGCCGGAGCTCAGCCAAATCAGCGTGCCGGCAAAACTCAGCAGCCACATCGGCGTGAGCGAGAAGATACCGTGATGACCGACCAGCGCGTGGAGCGCGTACGTCAATTCACTCGGCTCGCCGCGGTCGATGCCTTGCGGATTGTTCCAATAGCTTTGCCGCTCCTGCCCTTTGATTGTGTATGTGTAGTGATACCAGTTATCTTCCGGATCCGTGCTGCTGCGGTGAAAATAAGGCGGCAGCAAACTCTGGTGGGCGATCCAAGTCGTGCCGAAGTACGCGGCGGCGACTACGGCGACGCCCGGCACAAACGCGACCAAGGTTTGCCGCGGCGCGTGCCACAATAGCAGCAATCCGACGAGGCCCAAAAACACCAGCGCGGGGAGTTCGTCGGCCACGGTGAAGGCCGCCGCCAGGCCGGCAAACACGAAGTAGCGCCAGCGCCTTTCGCCGTCGGCCGTGATGCGCGCCAGGCAATAGATCGTCACTGCAGCACTCACGGCGCCGATAATGTGATTGTTGAGGACTACAGCGAATGTGTTCAAAAACGTGCCCAGCGTGGCGCCGGCCATCACGAAGATGCGGCCCCAATCGCTCGTGCCAAATCGCTCCACCAGCCGCCCCATCAGTACGTACATCAAGACGAGCGGCAGGATGTTCACCGTAACGAGCATGAAGCGGCCGATCTCGTACGGATGCTCCTCAAGCGTCGCGCCGGTGAACTTATGGATCAGCCAATACTCGCCGGCCAGCAGCGTGGCCAGAAGCGGCGGTTTGCTGGAATAGAGATGCAGCTCGCCGTCGCGCCCGCGATGCTGCACCATGTCGATCGTGTCCCAAGTGGGCTGGCCAACAATTTTGTCGATTTCGTACGTGCCATGCTCGACCAGTGAGCGAATGGTCATCCAGCGGCTGCGGTCGTTTGCGCTGAGGAACGGCCGCTGGAGCTTAAGCTCGTTTTGCAGGCGGGCTTCGATTTTCGCCATTTGCTCATTGAGCTCGGCGTCCGCAATGCCCTGTTCTTCAAGCTTTTGGCGCTCGCGCTGGAGGCGCTCGTTGATTCGAAACGCCTCGAGCTGCACCTTATCAACGGCGTTCACACTCAAGAGGCGGCCCGTCATGTTGCCGACCGCGACCGCGATCAACACGCAATAAAGGCCCCAGCGGCAGTGGGCAAACCGATCCTCGTGGGGGTCGATCATGGCGCGTCACTGATCTCCGCTGAAGGAGTGCTGCGAGGCGTTTGGGCCGGCGGCGTATGTTCGGCGATCGAGTACGTGTCGGTGTCGCGCACTAGGTAAGCGGCGATCATCTCGCCCAACAAGCCAATTGACATGAACTGGGCGCCGATGAGGAACAGTGCAATCGAATAATAAAGCGAAGCGGTCTGATGCAAATGAATGTCGTCGAGTATTGAGTCGTTCATCCGTGTGACGGACCAGCGCGCGGCGAGATACAGCATACCCAGGCCGCCGAGCAAAAACGCGATCAGCCCCGCCGTGCCAAGCAAATGCTGCGGTCGCTGGCCGTAGCCCACGAGAAACTTCACCGTGAGAAGATCGAGCAGCCCCTTGCTGAGGCGCGAAATGCCATACTTGGAGCGGCCGAATTTCCGCGGCCGGTGCTGGACGACGACCTCACCCGTGCGAAACCCCTTGGCCGCAGCCAGCACGGGCACAAACCGGTGCAGCTCGCCGTAGAGCCGAATTTCGTGCATTACCTCCCGGCGAAACGCCTTCAGACCACAATTGTGATCATGCAAGTGAACGCCCGTGATATGACTCACGAGCCAGTTAAACACTCGCGACGGCAGCACCTTGTGCCACGGGTCGTGCCGCTCGCGCTTCCAGCCGCTGACCACGTCGAAGCCTTCGTCAAGCTTGGCCAGCAGGCGCGCAATCTCGGCTGGATCATCTTGCAGATCTCCGTCCATAGTGACAATCTGGTCGCCTTCTGCCGCTTCGAACCCGGCGCTCAACGCTGCCGCCTTGCCAAAATTGCGCCGGAATCGAATGCCCAGAACTCGCGCATCATCCGCGGCAAGCTGACGAATCACCTTCCACGTGTCATCCTTTGAGCCGTCATCGACCATGATCACCTGTAGATCGTAACCCTGAGTGACGGCAACGCGATCGAGCTCGCGCATGAGCTGCGGCAGGCTGGCGGCTTCGTCCAAAGCGGGGATGATGACCGAAAGCATTTCCAGTCTGGCGTTCTGGTGATTCCTGTCAGGCTAAAAGGCTGACCTACTTAGCTCTCCGCTCCCTGCTCCGTGCTGCTACATACAGAATACCACACACGGCAATCTCGGTAACTAGCCATACAAGCCGCAGGAGCACCGCGGCGACGAGCGAATTGGCTTTTCCGCAAACCGGCACCAGGAGTTGCATCAAGAGCGCATCCCGCACGACAAGGCCGCCGGGCAACATCGACAAGAACCCGGCCACGACCGCAAATGCAACGGCCGCCACCAGGCGGGGCAGGTCTTCGACAGGCTGCGCCCGATCGGCCCCGAGTGCGGTTAACGTGGCCCACAGGCTCATGCCGAGTAGCACCCAGCATACGGCCGCGGCACCCCACCCGAGCGACAAGAGGCGCAAGTTGATTGCGTCCAGGTTGGCGCCGCTATCGGCCGAATTCGAGGTCGGTGTTTCCAGCTGAGGATTTGGCTTCATGCGCGCCATGCCAATGCGCGCCAGCCGCCGCGCCACCGGCGGCAGTGTCGGCACTCCCGCGGCCGCCGCCATGGCCAATCCAATGACGGCGAGGCGAGGCTCCAATCTTAACACGAGGGTAGAGAGAATTGCGGCCAGAAACGCGCCTACCGCCATCATCGTCAGCGTCTCCAACAGCGACGTAACCAGCGCGATGCGAATCGACCGTACCCACTTCCGAATGCCGGCCACCCGCAGCACGACCGCCATCGCCTTGCCCGGCACGTACTTGCCGAGATGGCCCATGTAGTAAGCGCGAAGCGTCGCCGTCCAGGGCGCGGGCTGTCCCAGCGCAACAAGCGCTTTGTGCCAGAACCAGGCCATCGGCACGAGGCCAATCGCATAGAACAGTCCGGCCGCCACCAACCAGATCGGCCGAACATGCCACTCGTGTCGCGACAGCTCGGCAAGCGCGCCTTGCACGGTGCCGCTCACGCCCACGCAAACCAAAGCCAGAACGAGCGCACGAACGCCCCAAATAAGCCATCGGCGCCATGGTTGAGAATCGTCGCTCAAGGAAAGGACGTGTCGTTGTACGAGTTATTCAAGACAAGCCGACGCCGAGAATTATTGTGCTGGACGGCCAGTCAAGCGGCAAGATTGGCGGTGAGCCAGCGAAGACGTTCTGGTAGAATGACGGGCGCCAAAGCGATCTTCACGCGATAATGGAGTGTTTTCCGTGCCGCGCGTCATCTCGTTCATCGTGCTGCTGGCGATCATTCTGTTGGTCGGCGCCATCTTCTTCCAGGTCATGGCGCAATTCCTGGTGCCGCTTTTCCTGGCCGCCGTGTTGCTTGTCGTCTTTCAGCCGCTCCACGCCTCGACACTTATCTACCTGCCACGTCATCCGCGCATCTGTGCGTTCATCACGACGGTGCTAATATTGCTGGTCGTGTTGTTGCCAATCGTCTGGCTGGGATGGAACGCGTATGGCGAACTTTACAACCTCTACCATAAAGGACAGCCGAGCGTCGCCGCTGCTCCTATCCCGGCGGCGCCTGTGCAGGATGGCGAGGAAACACAATCTGCCCCAAAAGGCGGTTTGATCGATCAACTGCGCGGGATCGCCTTCGACTTGCGCGACGATTTCAAGGACCTCACGACAGTTGAACTTGAGGATCCAACCGTCGAGAAAGGCATTAGTTGGATCCAGAGTTTCGTGGCAACGAAGGTGCTCAGCAGCGTCCAGTTTGCCATCGGAACGCTTATCGGTTTGGCCATCATGGTCATCTCGCTGTATTACTTTCTGGCGGACGGTCCCCAGATGATCAGCGCGGTGATGCATCTCTCGCCGCTCGATCCCGGCTATGAGAAGGAACTGCTGGAGCGCTTCGGCCAGGTTAGCCGGGCCGTCGTTGTTGCCACGCTGCTCTCGGCCGTGGTGCAGGGCGCGCTCGCCGGCCTCGGCTACTCCTTCGCATTGCCGCGCGAGGCGCCCGTGTTTCTGCTCACGGCGCTCACCATGGTGACCGCGATGGTCCCGTTCGTCGGTGCGGCAGCCATTTGGGTCTGCGTTTGCGGCTGGGTGTATTTGTATGGCCAGCGCGTAGTCGATGGCCAGTTGGTGATCGGCGATCCGTTGACGGCCGGCATTCTGGCCGTCTATTGCACAATCGTTGTCTCGGGCATCGACAACGTAATCAAGCCGTTCATTCTGCACGGCCAATCGAAGCTTCATCCGCTGCTAGCATTGCTCAGCATTTTGGGCGGCGTTCAAGTGTTGGGGCCGGTGGGAATTCTTGTCGGACCAATGCTGGTTTCTTTTCTGCAAGCGCTGCTGAACATGCTGCGGAAGGAATTGGATTCCTTCAGCGCGGTCGACGTCGACGCGACACAGCAGCTAGCAGGGATCGGCCGCGGTTCGGAGCAGCCGGCAGTCGAGAAAAACGCGCCGCCGAATCTCGGCGAGTCCGCTTCGGTGGACGGAAACACTACGAAGAACGCTGAGCCCGCGCCATCTGCGTCAAAATCGGCCGGCCGCCGCCGCGATCGACGCAAACCGGGCCGCTGAGTCGTAGGTTGGCGCGTACTTGTCTAGGCCAATCCAGCCATTCCGGCATAGAATGCCCCGTTCGAGCGGTTCCGCTCCGAGCGATTGACGAGGCCAAACAAGGACGTTGCGATGGATGCCGCATTGGCTTTGCTGTACGTGGTTCTGGGGGGCGTGAATTACGGCTGGCAGCCGGCCGACGATGCGGAGGATGGATACGAATACATCGTTCAGGTCGAACCCGAGCTGGCGGGCGCCATGCGGCGCGGTAACGCGGCACCCATTGAAAGCAACGTGCCGGCTGAAGTCGCGCCGATTCGCAAAGTGCGCATTGTCGTAGGCCGTGGCGAGTTGCCGCGCGAGACGATCGCAGTAAACCGCACTGCCTACTTTGCCGGCCAGCCTGAATGGACGCCGGACCGCTATGGTCCAATCGAGCCGGCCGCCGCCACACGCGGCGAGCGATACCCGCCGCCTTCGGTACCAACAAGCTCTCACGTCGGCCCGCCGCCCTCGGTGCTCGATCGCGCACAAACGGCAGTAACAGAAACAAGCGATGCGCTGCGCGACGGCATGGAGGCCGGCATCCGGGCCGCCAACCAGGAACTGTCGCGCGGGGGCGACGAGCTGCTTGACGCTTCACGCGAGGCGGGACAGGAATTCGGCCAGCAGCTGCAAGAGTGGACCAACGATCCGGCCCGCGAGCTGCAGGCGACGGGGAACAACGTTCGGGTCGCAACGGAGCGAACGCTTGGCACGGTCGGGACCCGGCTGCAGCAGGTGACAAACCCGTTTGTCACAACCGCATCCCCGTCGACGACAACGACAGGCGTGCCCATCCGAGGCGGCGTCGCGCCGCCGCCGTGGGATGATCCGGCCGCGCGATCCGCCCCGCGTTGGTCCGGCGCTTCCGCTGATGCCGGCGAGGCGCCAACCAGTCAGTCGATCGCGCCCGCGCCCATTCGTACGGCAACCCGCACTTCGACGGGATGGACGAGCATTGGCACCACCGTGGCGGCGCCGCCTCTCATCGTTCCGTCCTTGAGCACGACCGCG